>JBKPPE010000352.1:0-10623 GCA_046733375.1 Acidobacteriota bacterium
CCTGACTTCCAGCAGAACTTCCAATTGCCCTATTCCATTCAGTGGGCAATAGGAGTGCAGCGTGAACTGCCGTGGAAAATGGTCTTGCAGACTGACTACAATTTCCGCACGGGCGTCCATGAGGTGTTTACTTATGACGCAAACTTTGCCGAGTCGGCAACGGGTCCGAAGCTTGCAACCTGGTCGAACTCGGTAACCGTCGCCCAATCGGGAGCCTTCTCGACGTACAGCGGATTGCTGACTCGTATTGATCGTCGTTTCGACAAAGGCTTCCAGTTCACGATCAGCTACACGCTGTCGCGGTTCAAAGCATTTGGCAGCGATACGCTCGGCCTCGGCGCCACGACGACTGATCTCAATAACTTCCGCACGGAATTCGGTCCGACAGGTTTGGACAGAACACACCGGCTGGTCATCAGCGGATTGTGGGATCTGCCCTGGTTCAGCAAGAGCAACTCATGGGCGAAGCGCAACATTCTTGGCGGCTGGAACCTGTCCGTGATCTCAACGGCTTTCAGTGGCGTGCCGCGTAACGCTTTCATCCCGAACGGCGTGAACCTTTCGGGTACGACGTTTCTGATTGGCTCATACTTGCCGGGAACAGGACCGGGCGCAGTTGGCCGCCAGATCAAGAACGTCACCCAGTTCAATCAACTTATTAGCGCTTACAACACCAGCATCCCGACGCTCGGGGTGGCCTGTGGCGCAGACAGTTCCACGGGTCGTTGCGATCCACTGGGTAATGCGATCGAGCCGATTCCTTCGCTACCGCCAGACACGCAAATCGGTGGAGACTCGTTAATCTCTCAAGATTTGCGCGTTACCAAGAGACTTCATTTTTCCGAAAGAACAAGTCTCGATTTAATGGCCGAGGTTTTCAACCTCTTCAACGTTGCTAACCTGACCGGCTTCTCGACCGAGGATGTTGGTCCCGGCAACTTAACCCCAACTAACCGTCAGACCAGTATCTTTGGCACTGGCGGACCAAGGGCTTTTCAATTCGCGGCGAAGTTCAGGTTCTAAGTCGAGCCTCCAAACTTCTGCGGCTAATGGTGGTGGAGCTTAACAGCTCCACCACTCTTCTTTTCTTAGGCATATTGGTGCATCGAAGTGCCAGTTCCGCCGCAATCGATAGATGCCGGTTCTCACCTACTTAAAACGTAGCTGTCTGCTCACAGTTTTCTGTGTGCTGTGGGTTATTCCGGGGGTTGTGTGCGCCCAGAACTCATCCGGAAATACCATTCTGGGAAAAATCCGTACTCCATCAGGTCAAACAGTTTCTAATATCATCGTAGAGTTGCAGAGCGGCAATGGCATGTTGATCGCTCAAACTGTGACCTCTAGCGAAGGAGACTACGCCTTCTCCGGTTTGACCGGTGCCTCGTTTACGATAACTGTCAACGACTTCCGTCATGAACTATTTAGCGAGCGAGTAGAGTTTCCGCGCGAGGCCAGCACCCGTCCCGGTGAAACTATTCGGACAGACATCGTGCTTATTCCTAAATCCAGACCTGCGGAACCTCGCGGCGCGGTAATCTTTCGGCAGGACGTGCCGCAAGCTGCGGCTAGAGCTTATCAGTCGGCGTTGAAATTGTTTTCCGAATCAAAAGCCAACGAAGCAATTGCAGCCCTGAAGGAAGCCACCAAACTTTTTCCTGATTATTTTGACGCCCACGTTCTCCTCGCTCAAGAACTAATCAAGCAAACAGAATATCAGGAAGCTATTGTCGAACTTGATCGAGCCCGAAGCATTAATCCGAAAGATGACCGTCCCTACGAACTGTTTGGAATCGCTTTGATGCGTCAAGGAAAATATGTGCTCGCCGCGCGCGTCTTTGCTGAGGCTGCCGATCTTAATCCATTGGAACCGCAATACCCGTTCATGAGGGCGGTCGCACTCGTCGAACACGTGTCTTCAAGGAAAATAGTATCGCCCGCAAAGCTCGACAGTGATAGTTCCTACGCGCTCGCGGAGGCTGAGAAGAGTTTGCTTCATGCATATGACATCAGTCATAAGAAATTGAGCGCGGTACACTTTCAGCTGGCCAGGGTCTATGAGAAGCGGGGAGAGAGAGAAAGGGCTGCCCGAGAACTCGAAGAATACCTTCGCGAAAATTCTAACCTCACAAATGCCGCCGCAATTCGTGACGCGATTAAGAAACTGCGGTCCCCCGCGCAGCATCCATAAAGACCCTGAGACTGCCTCTTGGCAGCCTCTTGAGATTTCCCGAATTTCGGAGCAAAACCGAAATTTCGGATTTACAAACCGCTGTAAAATTCCCAAAATCGCGGGTTTTTGGGGCGCTAAAGCCCGCGCTGCTATGGCATCGTCATTGCTACGAAGGCCGCGGAATTTACTCTTTTGCGGATGACCGGGATAACGATTCATAAAGTTGCCAACGTAAGGCACGCCGCGACGCCGCCATTGAATCAGGAATAATCAGGCTGATCCGGACGACCTGAGCGATTAGCCAGTGAATTGAATTCAATTAACTCGAAGCCGATTTTAGGCTTTCAAAGAAAGGAAACGAAAGATGAGAAAAGTTTTGATGTTCGTTTTTGCCACGTGCTTGACGCTTTTTGCCGTCAGTGCGATGGCACAGACGGCAACAACAGGCGCCATTGAAGGCACTGTAACCGATCCCCAGGGGAAGGCCGTGCCGAATGCGACGGTCACCGTAACTGGGTCGAACCTGATTTCAGCTCAGGCGGCCACAACGGATGACCAGGGACGCTATCGCATTGCTAACCTGCCGCCCGGAAAATATGACGTTACCGTTGCGGCAACTGCCGGCTTCGCTGAAACCAAGCGGTCGGAACAAGTTGAGGTCAACCTCGACAAAGTCAGCACTGGCAACGTTCAGGTGGCAATCGCCGGGCAGACCGCGAGCGTTACGATTACCAGCACGGCCGGCGCGGGAATCGACGTTACCAGCAACACAAGTGGCAGTAACATTACCACTGAGCAGTTTTCGAATTTCCCAACGCAGCGTACAGTTCAGGGCTTGTACACAATTGCTCCGACTGTAGCGCCTTCCGGTTTAAAGGACGCTTCGGGCCGCGATCGTGACCCATCAGTGGGCGGCGCGTCAGGTCCGGAGAACAACTACATTCTGGACGGCGTGAACACGACGGATCCGGCATTCGGCGGCTCAGGTGCAAACCTGCCGTTCGAATTTATTCAAGAAGTTGAAATCAAGACGGGTTCGTACGGCGCAGAGTATGGCCGGGCCACTGGCGGTATCTTCAACGTCATCACCAAGAGTGGCAGTAACGAGATTCGCGGTGATGCGTTTGCTTACTTCACCACGAAGGGCATGGTGCGCAGCATCAAGAACACGCCGTTTACCGGTGCGATTCCTGAGAGCTTCTCGGAAATCGACGCGGGCGTTGACATCGGCGGTCCAATTATCAAAGACAAGCTTTGGTTTTTTGGCGCTTTCAATCCGCACCGTCGCGAGAATCACTACCTGACCCAAACATTCCTCCTTCCGGTGAGCAATAAGGTCACGACGCCGTTCTATGCCGGCAAAATTACCTGGGGGTTGAACAGCAAAAACACTTTGACCCTCTCAACGTTTGGAGACTTCACGAAACAGGAAGGCTTCCTGTTCCGCATTAACGCGCGCGTTCCTGACAACGGTTTTGGCGCCAACCTGGACAGCTTCCGGGGCACGATCGAAACTGGTGGTCATAACTACACCGGGCGTCTGAATTCGACCATTACGCCGACTTGGATCGGTGAGTTCATGGTCGGTCTGCACTTCCAGCGAGCAAACACGATTCCTGTTGCGAGCGTGGCCAACACCGCTCTCAACCTCGACAACTTTGCCGTGGCGCGCGCTGGTGCTGTGGTGCCGGTTACCGTTACAAACACGGAACGCACGGCCGGCAATCTTAACTCACTGATCCTCTCGTTCGTGGATGGCCGTAACGGAGGTTCCCTGGTGCGCAACTATACGCGTGACGGTTTCGGACTGGTTTCTGACCAGGATCGCGATCGCTTGGAGTTCGCCGCGCGATTGCAGAACATCTATGGCCGCCACACGATTAAGTATGGATTTGAGTGGGGCGAGAATTCGTACAAGATCTTCACGCGTTCCAGCGGTGCCGGCAGAACGTATACCGACCCGACTGGTGAAGAAGCCGGCGCTCCGTTTCCGGCGACCAATATGCCGGGCGGCGTGCGAGTCACCAACAACTTTGGCGTATGCATTGTCAACCCAGCGTTGGCAACGCAGCTACTGTGTCCGACGACCACGATTGCAACCAGCTTCAATCGCCTGATTACAGCCGGAACAGCTCCGACGGGCATTACAAGTGCCATTCAGCAGGACGGTCTGACGGCAGCCCAGCTAAGCGTTAATCCAATACTGATCAGCACGAGCTATCGGACTCGGGACTTTTTGCTGAACACTGGTGACGACAAGACCAAGACCCGCATGGAGGCCTTCTACATTCAGGATGACTTCAAGATTTCCAAAAACGTCCAGATCAACATGGGACTTCGTTGGGACTATCAGCAGGCCTATGGCACCAACTCGACGTACCTGAAGCTGAATAACTTCAAGGACAACCTTCAACCGCGCTTGGGTCTGATTTGGGATTTCACCGGCCAGGGCCGAGGTAAGTTGTTCATCAACTACGCTCGCGTGCTCGAGACGCCGATTCCACTCGACGTCAACGTTCGCGCGGGTGGCGATGATATTCAGCTTGATCGCAACGCCAATGTTAATCGATACGGCGCTCCGACCGGCTCGGCAATTATTGCCGGCAGGGCTTCAGGACTGGGCTGTCTCGGTTGCGAGGCTACCCCGATCGATCCCGATCTGAAGCCGCAAACGAACAACGAAGTTACCGCCGGTTTGGAATACGAACTCGTTAAGGATCTGACCGTGGGCTTCCGCGGCATCTACCGCAATCAGGGATCAGTTATCGAAGATGGTTCGTTCGATGACGGGGAAACCTACTTCCTGTTTAACCCCGGCGAGAGCCTGACGGACCAAATCGCGTGCAATGATCCGACGATCGGTTGTTTCGGACGCGCGCGTCGTTACTACCGAGCGATGGAGTTCACGGCCACGAAGCGTTTCTCGCACAACTATCAGTTCATCGCTTCGTACGTTTACTCCAGCCTGATTGGTAACTACGAAGGCTTGTTCCGTAACGACAACGGCCAGTCGGATCCGAACATCACTTCGCTGTTCGATCTGCCCAGCTTGAACGTCAACATCTACGGACGCTTGCCAAACGATCGTCCGCACCAGCTCAAGTTCAACGGCAGCTACCGGACTCCGTGGAGGTTCCTGGTTTCAGCGAACTTCTATGCTCAATCCGGAATTCCGTTCAACGCCCAAATCCCGCATCCGGTCTACGGAAATGATGAAGGATTTGCGGTGCCGCGCGGCACGGCGATCATTCCACATGATGAGCCGGGCGGAGTCAGCGCCGGCGCCAGCCGGTCGCCGATGACCTGGCAGTTGGATCTTGGCGGTTACTTCCCCATCAAGATGGGCGAGCACCGCGAACTGCGGTTCACCGCTGATTGGTTCAACGTAACCAACGCTCAGCGAGCGACCCGACTTGATCAGACGCTTCGCATCAACAGTGGTATTTCGGGAGCGCAGTCGATTCAGTTTGCGAACCCGTTCTACGGCACCGGGCTGAATTACCAATTCCCGTCGTCGCTGCGTTTGGGCGCGAAGTTCTCGTTCTAAGTTAACCGCCTTCCCGCGCCGGGGGCTTGCCCGCGAGCGCGTGAAGCTAACCAGCCGGGAGGGGCGAGATAATTTTTCTCGCTCCTCCCTTGTTTTTTTAATCAGTCGTCGCTCGGCGATTTCGCCAAACCTGCCACTCATTTCAAGGGGCTGTTTGAAATGGATAGTCGAATGCTTCCGTCAGTTGTCTCGGGCCTCCTCCGGCAGCTTTTCGTTTTGGTAGTTACAATCGCACCCGCTGGTGCGGCCGTTGTTCGGGCACAGGGAGCAATCGACGACACGGGCACTGGTGGCCGGCACACCATCGAAGGCCGGATCTACTTTCCATCCGGACGCAAAGCTGATGATGCCGGCGTAAAAATCTCGCTCGAGACGGCCGGCTCTGGAACGCTCACCCTTTTTTCCGACTTTAACGGAACGTTTAGCTTTCGCAATTTGGCCGCCGGAAGTTATACGGTCGTGATTGCGGGAACAGAGGAGTATGAACCTATCCGTGAATCGGTCTATATCGACGATCCCGGCAGTTCCAGCATTCGCACTAGCGTCACGGCCTCGACGCCGCGCACTGTCATTGTGCCGATTTACCTACTGCCGAAGCGGGCCAAATCTGCCAAACCCGCGGTGTTGGATGCGAGTCTGGCGAGTGTGCCGAAGTCGGCCTTGGATAGCTACTACCAGGCGATAGAATCGATTCGCCTCAACGACACCAAGAAAGCAATTTCTGAACTTGAAACCGCGGTCACTCTTTATCCGCAGTTCCCTCGCGCGCTAAACGAACTCGGCGTGCAATATCTCAAAGTGGGAATGGTGGACAAGGCGGTCAAGACTTTGCAGGCTGCGGTGCAATATGCACCTGACGACTTTCCGCCGCGCCTGAATTACGGAATTGCGCTGCTCCAGAAGAAGGATTTTATTCACGCCGAGGAGCAATTACGCAGGGCGCTGCAAAAGAATGACGCCGCGGCCACAACGCACATGTACCTTGGCATCGCGTTGTTGCATCAACAAAACAACAATCCGGAAATTAGCCGTCAGCGTTACGCTGAAGCGGAAAAAGAATTGCTGCGCGCGGTAGAGCTTGGAGGCGATCAAGTCGCGCAAGCCCACTACTACCTCGCCGGAGTTTATTGGAGAGACGGCAACCATCGGCGGGCCGCCGATGAATTAGAGATTTATCTGAAGCTGGCCCCCAATGCGCCGGATGCTGCTCGTACTCGCGCCACGATCAAAGAGTTACGCAGTCGCGGAGATTAACCTGTCCGGATACATAGCAATATGAATAAAACAAAAGTCGCCATTTTCTGGCGCAGCCTCATTAACTGCGGATTTGTTTTCGTATTCGTCCTGACCATATCTGTCGCCGTTAGGGCCCAGACCTTCGGCGCGAATCGCGGTGATGCCGCGGGCTCTGGCGGCACACGCTCAATTCAAGGTCGCATTATTTTTGCCGGCGGCGCGCCCCCGGCGAACGGCGTCCGCATCACGCTGGAAACTCAAGAATCAGGTACACGCACGACTTTTGCCGATCAGGACGGTGTATTCACTTTCAACAACCTCGCGGGCGGTATTTACCAGGTCACGGTTAACGCGGGTAAAGAATATGAAGTCGCGCGCGAAAGCATCAACATCGAAGGGCCTGCGCCTGTATATCAGGTGCCCATCTATCTACGGCTGAATCCGGAAAACAATCCGGCGTTTGTCGGCGCGCCCAAGACGGCTATTGACCTCTACCAAAGAGGGTCTGATGCAGCTAAGAAAGGCGAGAGTAAGAAGGCGGTGGACTTTTTCGAGCAGGCTGTGAAACTGCACCCGACTTTTCTGATGGCGTTAACCGACCTCGGCCTTCAATACATGAAGCTGGGTCAAATGGAGAAGGCCGCGGAGAATTATCGCGCGATTCTGAAACTTAGAGACAATGATGCCGCTGCGCACTTGAATTTAGGTATCGCGCTTTACAATTTGAGCACGACCAGCCTGACGGAGAAAAAAGCCGACGAAGCAAACCAGAGACTCAGTGAAGCTGAGGGTCACCTGCGGCAGGCGATCAACCTCAACAGCCGCGGGCCGAATGCTCATTACTATCTTGGCCTGGTAATGATCCGTTTGCGCAAATACAACGAGGCGCAGAATGAAATTGAGTCGGCGATCAGCAATGGCGGTGACAATATCGCGCAGGCTCACAAGTATCTCGGTGGGTTATACATGAGCGCCAAGCGAAACAAGGAGGCGGCTGATCAACTCGAGAAATATTTGCAGCTCGATCCGAAAGCGAAAGACGCCGACCAGATACGCACCACCATCAAAGACCTCCGCAGTAAGCCATAACCGGGAGCATCGGCGTGCGTGACGTCAGGACCGGCAAATCGGGTAGCGCCACGGAGTGGATTCGGGTGCTGGCGGTTAACTGTGCTTATTGGTTTTCTTGGGGTGCAGGTGACCCATTTTTTCTTTCTTGGTTCGCAGGTAGGCCCTGGCTCGTTCCGGCGGGGGAATTTCAATCGCCACGCGTTCGACTATCTCCATACCCGCTTGTTGCAGTGCTTGCAGCTTTCCTGGGTTATTAGAAATCACCCGCACCTTGCACAGACCGAGATCAAAGAGCACTTCAGCGCACTGACGGTATTCGCGTGCATCTACTGCCAGGCCCAACCGCTCGTTTGCTTCGACCGTGTCCGCGCCGCGATCCTGCAACTCGTAAGCGCGAATCTTGTTGATGATGCCGATGCCGCGCCCCTCCTGCTGCTGGTAAACGATCGCCCCGCGTCCTTCTCTTTCGATCATCTGCATCGTGGCATGCAGTTGCTGTCCGCAGTCGCACTTCTCTGATCCGAAGACATCACCGGTCAAACACTGGGAATGAATGCGCACGAGCGCGGGAATGTCTGGGCGCAGTTCACCCTTGAAAAGCACGACAAACTCTTCGCTGCTGGTCTTTGAGCGGTAGCCCGCGATCTTAAAGTCGCCCCATTCCGTTGGCAGGTTGGCCACCGCCACGCGTTCGACTGACAGGTCGGGCGGCGCATTTGGGCAAACCAGCGGTTCAATTTCGGCGGCGTCTACGTTGCAAGGCATGGTCTTATTCTGTTCCTGTTACCAGTTCGAAACCTTGATTTGGTGAAAGATTGGCCTAAAACCGAATTATAGAGGCCGCATTCGTACGGGACAAGCGCCCGACAAAAATCAAACTATTGATGCCGACTAAACCGGCGCGATAATATACGAACGGCATTTCGAAGCCGCCGGATGCCCGACTGTCCGGGTCCTGCCAAATGACAACCAAGATCGAAGAGATTTCCAGCCGCGCCGAACCGAGCACCACACCAAGCGGAGGACTGCGCGAACCACAGGCCGAGCGGCGGCCGGCGCTCGTGTTTTTGCGTGGCGAATTGCTGGCTGTGCCGATTCCGCTGGAACGCGCGGAAGTAACCCTCGGACGGGCCCTCGACGCCGACGTGCGCATCAACGATTCTCAGGCGTCACGTCTGCACGCGCAAATTCGTACCGAGCTGGACGATGCAACCGGTGAAGTGCGGTACCGGCTGATTGATCTCAAGTCGACGAACGGCACTCTCCTCAACGGCAAACCAATCAACGAAGCATTTCTCGAAGATGGCGACAAGTTCGTCATCGGCGATCAATTGATCCGCTTTGAGATGCTCGATGAGATTGATCGCGAGTTCCAACAACAGATTCATCGTTTGCTGGTACACGACGACTTGACGGGACTGCTGACAAGCAAATCTTTCTTTTCAGAGTTGCGCCGTGAAGCAGCACGTGCCGAAGCCGAAGACCGTCCGTTCTGCGTTTTGATGATGGACTTGGATCATTTCAAAGAAGTCAACGATACCTACGGCCACCTGGTCGGAAGCGAAACGCTCGAAGAAGTGGGCGGAGTGATCAGAGGCTCTCTGCGTGCCGGTGACGTCGGTGCGCGTTTTGGTGGCGAAGAATTCGCCGCGTTTCTGCTTGATGCGGATTATGCCCAAGGGATGGTCGCGGCTGAGCGCGTGCGCACGGCGATCGACCAGCATCAGTTTTCTGCCACGCGGCGCGGTACCGATGGCGAACAACGCACTCATCACATGACGATCAGCATCGGGGTAGCATCGTTTCCTGGGGACGCAAGCGATCCAATTCAATTGGTCGAGAAAGCTGACTCGGCCTTGTATCGCGCGAAACGTTCGGGTCGAAATCGCGTGTGCGCGTACCAGCCCGGTAAACATGCGCCGAAAAAGTTGGTGCGTCCGCGAAAATAGTTTTAATCTAGCGTCCAAACAATTCGGGAGGAACTGCCGTGAAACGCTTTGTGCTCTCTGCAATGTTCGTCTGCTGTGTATTCGTCGTTTCTTCGGCTCAACCAACTGAGCCACGCGTTGCCTTAGATCAGCCGGCGCTCGCAGCTGATTCGCACGGCGCGCCGGCAATCGAAGCGCGTCTGGTCACTCAAGTACTGAATGGCGCGGAGGATTCGCCGGTCATGAACGTGAAATTGAACGTAAAGAACGTGAGCGGCACGTTTTACAACTACGTGAGCGGCTGGGCGACTTTTTACGATTCGGCCGGCGTGCGTTGTGGCGACGGTCTGTTCAAGCTCGACGCGCTGGCGGTAGATGAGACGGCGTCGACTGATACGCCGGGCGTGCGTATCCGATGTTCGCCCGCAACGTGGCGCATTGTCGCGACAAACCTGCTCACTCGGACTGCAGACGTTGCGAAGCCCGGCGAAACGGCGCCACCTACTGACACGACTCCCGCGGCCACGGAAAAAGAGTCAAGTCGGCCGCGGCAAACCAACTTCGTCATCAGCATCGACGGTGAAGAGCATCCGATTCAACTCAACAATCCAATTGTTCTGAAGATGGGAAACCGCGAACGGAAGATCGTGCTGCGCAGCGCTCCTTAAGTC
>JBKPPE010000353.1:0-5473 GCA_046733375.1 Acidobacteriota bacterium
GTGCCGGATTGTTGGCGCCTCTCGGAACATTGGTTCTGTTTGCTCTGTGCGGCCCCATCCAACGGGTACGTTTAACGACGCCGGCAAGATCGACGGCGACTATTCTTTGAGTTGTTTAGGGTCGGGCTACTGCCCCACCAAAGCCGGCGGTAGCCGCTTCTAAACGAAATCGCCGCCCGGTTAGAAGGAGATAATTCGTGAGGAACCCATTTGATTTAAGTGGAAAGGTGGCGCTTGTCACTGGCGCATCGTCTGGAATTGGAGCCGCGAGCGCGAAACTGCTTGCCGCTAATGGCGCGCGAGTCGCAATCAACTTTCATAAGAACAAGGCAGGAGCTGAGAGTGTGCGCGACGCGATCGGTGCCGGTGGTGGCGCGGCGATCGTTGTTCAAGCGGACGTGACAAAAGCAAGCGAAGTCGCTTCTCTCGTGCAGCGCACGCATGATGAACTTGGGCCCATCGACATTGTCGTCAACAACGCCGGTTCGCTGATTGAGCGTCTGCGAATTCTTGAATTGACGGAAGAACGCTGGGATGAGGTGATTGATCTCAATCTTAAGAGCGCGTTCCTGGTTTGCCGCGCGGTCGCAGCGTCGATGATTGAGCGTAAACGCGGAGCGATTATTAATCTTTCGTCGATCGCCGGACGCAATGGCGGTGCGCTTGGCTCGATACATTACTCAACCGCGAAAGGTGGTTTGATTACTTTTACCAAAGGGTTGGCCAAAGAGCTCGGGGCCTTTGGAATTCGCGTAAACGCGGTTTCACCGGGAGTGATCGACACGCCCTATCACGAACAGTTTTCGACCACTGAGATGATGAAAGGCTATGTCGCCGCGATTCCTCTGGGGCGAGTGGGGACGCCGGATGAGGTTGCCGAAGTAATTTGTTTTCTGGCTTCGGACGCAGCCAGTTATCTTGCCGGTGAGACAATCGAAATCAACGGCGGTATGTTCATGGATTGATTTGAAGGGCGCCGGCGGCGCGAAGCAGCGACGGGGCTTGCCTGCGTTCTTCCTGATCCATACGACTAACAACGATGCCTAATCAGGGGTTGTCGAGAAACGATCCAAAGCGCCGTCGGCGCTTCGTTCTGCCGGCGCAGGCCAAATGTTTGCGCGTTGTGGGTTTCGGGCTCGCTCTCACCGTCATTCAGGCGCAATCCTTATTCGCCCAGGACGCCCGCGAGCTGCAACAAGAACGCCTCGCCAGCAGCAAACTCAAAGGCGAGCATCCGCTGGCCGAGTTGATGCGCACGCGCAATTCGAAGTTGCGGCCTGAACTGATGGGCGTGCATCCGCGCGTCTACGTAACCGATAAAGAATTGGATGAACTTCGCGAACGTTCGCGCACAACGCATCGCGAACTGTGGCAGCAAGCGATCAACCACGTGCGCGCACTCGCTGCTGATCCGCCGCCACCTCCGGCCACTGCGCGCCGGCAACAAAATGAAGTTGGAATCGCGATCGCGGAAGCCGCGTTTATCTACAAGATCGAGGGCGACAAGAAATATCTCGAGGCCGCGCGGAAATACATGAATGCAGCCGTCAGTTATGACATTTGGGGTTACCCAAACAATAAACCGAATGTCGATCTGGCCGCGGGTCATCTGCTTTACGGCCTCGGCTGGGGCTACGATCTGCTTTATCACGATCTCAGCGCAGCAGACCGCGCGCGCTATCGCGAGAAACTGATCAAGCAGGCGCGCTTAATGGCGGATTATTTCAAACCGAGATCGGGGAAGACTTATTCGTACAGCCAGAACCACACCTTCATTCCGATCGCCGGGTTAGGCGTTGCTGCCTACGCGATCTATGACGAAACGCCGGAAGCTCCTGAATGGGCCAGTCTCGCCCGCGCGATCTTCGATCGCACGCTAGCGACCTATTCGCAGGACGGCTACTACTATGAAGGCTTCGAGTATTGGATTTTCTCGACTCCGTGGCTCGTTCATTATCTCGACGCGCACGCGCATGCGACCGGCGAGGATCTTTACGATCGCCCCGGCTTTCGTCAGATGCATGAGTACGTCGCCCACTCGATGCTGCCGAACGGCGACTACGTTTTTGACTTTGGCGATATCTTCGAAGGGCCGCTGACGCGCGCGCACAAAGGCGATGAGTATCCGCGTACGCATCCGGACGGGCACTTCAACACGAACTATAACTTGCTTTATCGACTCGCCCAGCGATTTCAAAGCGGCGAGGCCCAGGGTGTCGCCGCCTGGCTAAAACAATTCCGCCAGGTGAACGCTGAAGATTTCTGGTCGCTGGTTTGGTACGACGCGAAATTGAAATCTGTGCCGATTCAGAAGCAATCGGCCTGGCATTACTTTCCTGATCACGATGTTTTTTACTGGCGCAGTGATTGGTCAAAGGACGCGACGGCCTTTGCGTTCAAGTGCGGTCCGCCAGAGGGCCACCACGCGGAAGCGATGCTCAAACAATTTCCCGAGTGGCGTTTATCTTCAGGTCACGCGCATCCCGACGCGAATAGCTTCATCATTTTTGCCCGCGGCCAGTACCTCACCGGCGACAGCGGTTACGCGGGCGTGCCTATGACCGAGCATCACAACACTCTGCTTGTGAACGGGAAAGGCCAGGGAAAAGAAGGCGAGGGCCACGATGCCTTTGCTGACGTTTCTTACGACCTGCTGAATCGCATTCGGATCGTCGATGTGAAAGTCGACAAGGACAAGGTTACGGTTCGTGGTGATGCGAGCGCGGCCTACAGTCCGGAACTTGGCGTGAAGAAGTTTGTGCGTGAATTTGTCTACCAGAGTGGTGCTGGGTTCACTGTTTCGGACGAGGTTGAAACGACCCGGCCTGCCGTCCTGACTTTCGTCTTGCATGCGGACGACCGGATTGAGAAAGGGGAGGGGTGCGAGTTCAGCATCACAGCAGGCAGAGCGAAGTTGCTGATCGATCCAACCCTTGCGGCGCCAGTTGAGCACGCGCTGCAGTCAATTGAATCTGCAATAGAAACTAACTACCTGACTGGCCCCGGCCCTCCTGGTGCGGTGGACAAGGGCGAGCGTCAGGCGCGTGGCCAGAAGCTTTTGCTTTCTACTGCGGTGCCCACCACCAGTGCGCGATTCGTTGAGCAGCTCAAAATCGACGGGCCCTAGCTTGGTTATCGATTTAGCCTGAGCATGACCACGCCATGAGTCGGAATTGTGACTGCGTACTCTCCGTCCTCAGGCCAGGCGGCGCTCTGATGAGTCCATAGATCGCGCGCTTTCCATTTCCCCGAGATTTTCAAGTCAGCAGCCTTCACGTTGATCCTTGCCTCGTCTTTCGCGCGATTGAAAAGGGCCACCGCGATTGCGCCGCCTGACAAAGGTCTCGTCCAAATCTCCTGCTCGCCTGATTGCCAGACGCGTTGACCTTGCTTTCCGAGTTTGTCCTGGTCGATCGCAATCACTTCTTTGTTGGTGAGGATCGCGAGAATCTCGGGGCTCATGCTGCGCAGATCGTTTCCGGCGAGCAGCGGCGCGGCGAGGATGGCCCAGAGACTCATATGCGTTTTGTATTCATCGTTGGTCATCGCGCCGTTGCCAATCTCGAGCATGTCGGGGTCGTTCCAATGGCCGGGCCTGGCGTAGGGCGCGAGGTCGTTTTGGTTGAAGCCGATGCGCGTCATTGAATCCCAGGCGTCGCGAATGTCGCCGGTTGTGCGCCAAAGATTGCCGCCGACGTCTGCGCCCCACTTCCAAACATCCAGTCGGCCGTATTGGCAGAGGCTATAGACAATTGGACGCTTCTGCTTTAACAGAGCATCACCCATGATTTGATAGACGGCGGGCATCTCTTCGTCGGTGTAGAGATTGCGGGCCCCGCACCAGTCATACTTCAGATAGTCGATACCCCAGGCGGCGTAAGTGCGCGCGTCCTGTTCTTCATGACCGTAACTGCCTTCGTAACCTGCGCAGGTATTCGGTCCTGGTGAAGAATAAATTCCAAGCTTCAGTCCTTTGCTGTGAACATAATCGGCGAGCGCCTTCATGTCGGGAAATTTCTTGTTCGTTTGGATGTTGCCTTGCGCGTCGCGCCCGGCTTCCCACGTATCGTCGATATTGATGTAAGCGTAGCCGGCTTCTTTCATGCCGTTGCTGGCCATGGCGTCGGCGATGCTCCGCACCGTCGCGTCATCAATCCGGCCGGCAAACTTGTTCCAACTGTTCCAGCCCATCGGTGGCGTGCGCGCGAGTCCGTTGTCCGCAACTTTGTGTAAAGGGGGAAGCGGATTACGCGCCGGCATGGCCCCCTCACCTGCGGGTGCGCGCACGGCTACCAGTTGCGTCGGTGGGTCCTGCGGCCGGCGGCGCGTGGAGATATGGAGTTCGTCGCCGACGAGCTTTCCTTCGTATTGAACTTTGCGTTCACTCTTGCCATCCATCATCGATCCGGTGATGGTGAAGCCGTCTGGTCCGCCCGTGCTCTCGCTGATGTGATAGAAAAACTGCGTCACGCGAATGGTGCCAGTGATCTTCGGGCCTTCCTGTTTCAGGTTCAGATAAGTCGTGCGGAACGTGCCGTCCTTCATATCCACCCGCACCACCCAGTTGCCGGTGAGCGGTTCGGGGTTCTGATTCGCCCCAACGAGCGCAGCGACAGTCGTGGCAATCAGTGAAACTACGAGGACAAGCAAAACCGAAGTCAGACGAGATTGACGCAAGTTCATTGAGTGACCTCCAGCGATTTGTTTTCTCCAGTAAAGCTGTTTACGGCTGGGACGACCTTTAGCATTCTCATGGCAACGTAGCCTTCTTCGTGTCGCGCTCTGCCCGGTAGATTCTTTATGCCACCAAAAACGTGAACACAGTTGCATGCCGATACTCCTCACCGGGTTTCAGGACCGTGGGCGGAAAATTGGGATGGTTCGGCGAATCGGGAAAATGCTGGGGTTCGAAACAGCAGCCCGAATACTTCACGTAAGCGCGCCCAGCTTTACCAACGAGGCTGCCATTCAAAAAATTTCCAGAATAGAACTGCATTCCGGGTTGTGTCGTCGCAACCTCCATTGCTCTGCCGCTCTTTGGATCATGAACTGTCGCGACCGTTCTGAGCTCTCCCATTTCACCTCGCAGCACAAAATTGTGATCGTAGCCTTCGGTAATCCGAATCTGTTCATAGTCGCAGTTAATGCGCGCGCCGATCGGCGTCGCCGAGGTGAAGTCCAACGGCGTATCTTTGACGTTTCTAATCTCGCCCGTCGGAATCAGGGTCTGGTCAACAGGCGTAAAAGCATCTGCATTGATTTGCACCTCATGATCGAGAATGGTCCCGCCCGCCGCCAAGTTAAAGTACGAGTGATTGGATAAATTGATGATCGTATCGCGATCAGTCGTCGCCTGGTATTCAATCCGTAATTCGCTCGCTTCGCTAAGACGATACGTAACCACGGCGTTTAGATTCCCTGGATAGATTTCTTCGCCATGCTTACTCAGATAGTCGAGTCGAACGCCGTCCTC
>JBKPPE010000354.1:0-2453 GCA_046733375.1 Acidobacteriota bacterium
AGATAAGCCACTCGCGTCCAACGATTTGTTCGCCGCACGGTCACAAGGCGTCGAACTGCACTGACCGCCGCCGATTGCTCGCAGCCGAGGCAAACCACCGAAGAATTGCGACGGCACCAAATGAGTAACCCAGAAAATGAAATACTAGCCGCACAACCTGAAGTGTTGTCGAGTTCACTCCGAAACCGTACAGAGCAGACGAACCTGCGGCAACGATGGCGCACGACAGCGCGATTCGTTCGATAAGGTCACGACGTCGCCACCAGAGAAACAAGGCTACACTCACCGCCAACAGTCGCAGCAGAGTTTGGGATTGAGAGAGCGGCGGTCTGGGTGCTAATCCAAATCGGAGCGACCAATATGCAGTCCAAATCGCGCCGGTCAGACAGAACAGCAAAAGCAGTGCTAAGCCGATCCCAATAATTTGCGTTTTGCTTACCTGCAATCGAATCAGCTAGTCGCCGACAACTCCCGCGAAATACCATTTTCCATCTTTACGGAATTCGAAGTAATAATGGTTGTCGCGCGTTACCTTTGTGGGCACTTTATTAATCCAGTTCCGATTGATCTTGGTGCCGCGAGCGACAGATTTTTGCAAGTCTCGCCAGGATCCGTTTCGCTCATTTTCATTGATGAATTGCAGCCATTCCTTCGCCTTCAAACCTCCGCCGCCGTCAGAGAAATCCGCCGGCATTACTTTTAGTAGCGCAGCATGATCCTTTTTGTTGATGGCGGCCGTGAACTGACGCCAGAAACTAGGCCAGCTTCGTTCAGCCACCGCCATTCGAGCCGAAGAACTTTGGGAAATCGTCACACAGGGGGTGCACAACAGAACCAGCATCGCAAGAAAATAGGATGTTTTAGTCATGGGTTGTCACCTTCAATTCTGAACCGCGACTACTGAGTTAAGGCGATCATCACCGAGGACGACCGAAGAACAACAGATAGCCGTCGGCGTCCTTGATCTCGAAACCACGTAAACCGTCATGAGTGTCTTTTAGCGCTTCGAAAAACTCGACATTGCGCGACGCAAATTCGGCCGCCAATGCGTCGGGATCCGGGACGGAAACGAACGCATCCCAGCGCGCGATGCCTTGTTTGATGTCTCGGGTGTAGTTCGGCACTGGGGGTACGCCCACGGCTTTCATCAGAATCTGCGCACCACCCCTGCGCACGATGCCGAAGAAGATGTCGTCGGGTTCGGGCCCCTCGAAGGTAATCTCGAATCCAAGTCGATCCCGGTAGAACGCAAGCGACGTCGGTACGTGGCTCACGATAAAAAACGGTGAGATGCCGGAAATCTCTGCTTGGGTCATCTGAGTCCTCGCGAGCTATGTGAATGGCAGGCGTCGGCGGGCACGGTGGCTATTTAAGGAACCGAAGGCCACCTGCGCTCGCCGCGATTAACACTTTTGCTTCACCACGCGACAACGTCACCGCCGCTAGGGTCGACGGACGAAGTCAGTGGGCAACGGCGGCGTGCTAGCCGGGGGCACGCGGTGCTTCGTCGCCTGTTCGAACGCGTACGCTAGTGCAATCAATCTAGGTTCGCTAAAGGCGCGACCGGTGAAGGTCACCCCGAAGGGCGCGGGGTTTATCACGGCACCTGACGGCGGCGTGAACCCGCCGGGAACCACGATGCTCGGATAACCTGCCTTGGCGGGCGCGGCAGCGCCACGATTCTGCGGGAAAAGGATCGCATCAAAGTCGTCATCGGTGCCTTCAATGCCGTCGGGACCGTTGAACACCGCGCTCAGACCGCCTTGAGTCAGCGCGAGATCGAGAGCCCGGTCGGCCAGGTAACGTTGCGTATCCGCGCTGCCTGGGCTCGTGTTGAGTTGGTTGGCGGCAAGGAAAATTGCCTGGCCGTACTTCAACGCAATTGCTGCGTGCGCATTGTTGAATGCAATGATGTCACCGAGCGTATGAACCGGAGCGGTGGGACGCGTCGCGAGATAATTATTCAAATCGTGCTTTTGTCCATACATAAGCACCGTCGAACAGTTGGCGGGCGCCGGGAAGGAAGTGCAAATCCCAAATGCGGAGATGGCTGCCTGGTTGGGAATCTCGTAGGGATCCGCCACATACGCGCCCTCGCGCCGCAGGGCCTCAATCGCGTCGAGCATTATTTGTTGCTGCGCCGGCGTGAAACCGTTCCAGTAAGGTACGCGCGGCACGGCGATCCGCGCCCCGCGAAGCGCATGCTTGTCGAGAAACTTCGTGTAGTCGCTGGGGCAGTTGCTCGGAGTAAGGCATGGCGCTGTCGCGCCGTCGTTTGGATCGTAGCCTGAGATTACGCTCAATAGAATCGCTGCATCAGTTACCGTGCGGGCCAGCGGCCCGGCAGTGTCTTGATCCGCGGTGATCGGGAGGATCCCATCCCGACTCACCAATCCCAGAGTCGGTTTGATTCCGACCACGCCATTGGCTGTGCCGGGACTGAGGATCGAGCC
>JBKPPE010000355.1:0-4908 GCA_046733375.1 Acidobacteriota bacterium
TGTCATAACTGAGGACGACAAACTCGTGCGCCGCGTAGAGGTATCCAAGACCCCACATCACCTCGCGCAACTGCGGGCCACCACCATGGGTAAACACGATGGCAGGATGCTTTCCTTTTGATGAAGGCGAAGCGGGCGTCACCAACGTGCCCGCGAGCGTGACATCACCGTTTTTGAAAGTGACTTCTTCCATGCGCATGGGAACTCGCTTCGCGAACGCTCCCTTCTCGCGACCCTTCACATCCAAATCGATTACGTGGGCGCCCCCGCCGCCGAAGTTAATTGTTCGCCGCGTCGGAGACGCGACAAAGAGGGCGGGTCCGCCGGTGAATTGAGTTTCGGATCGGGGGAAGACCGCGCGAGATTCGCCGGATTTCACGTCGGTCGTAAACAGCGTGTCAGGAGTATCGGCAAAAGTATCGATTACCATGTAGTCGCCATTGGGAAAGCGATACGCGCCGACATACGAGGCCAGAATTTCCGGCCTAACTGTCCTGGTCCGTATCAGGTGAAAATGACCTTTGGTGCCCGGCACCTCGGCCTCGCCGTCGATTTCGTCGCCGGTGATAGTTCCCGTCATGACGAGCTTAACCGAGCTCAACTCCAGACGGACGCGATCACCTTCGCGCTGGACTAATGACAATTTTGCTTTAAGTGGCTTCAGTAACTCTCCCGTATTTTCCGATAGTGTCAGACGCAAGAACTCTGACTTGCGGGCTGATTCGGTGTTGCCTACCCACTCGCCAGTCAATTGCTGAGCGTAACTGACGCTCGACAACCCGGCCGCTACGGTAAGAGTGATTAAGAGGAAAGCTTTGAGGATTATTTTGATCATGATCTGCTCAATAGTAAATAGTAAATAGTAAATCGTGAATAGACTACGACTCAGGTCAGAAGTCAGACATCCGGAGTCAGCAGCGTTATCGTCGTCGACAACCATCATTCCAAAGAAGCTCGGTGTTTGATTCCTTCACCTTTGAAGCTCAAGCAGCTTCTTTACTATGTCACGGGCCGCATTCGGACGCGCCATCCGTTTTACGTTCGCGCGCATGGCGGTGAGTCGCTTTCCGTCATCGAGCAGGCGATCGATTTTATCAGCCAGCACCGGAAGGTTGTTGCAGCGAATGGCCACTCCCTCTTCCAACAAGTGATCCGAATTGCGTTCTTCCTGGCCGGGAATCGGATTGACGATCACCATGAGCAGCCCTTTCGCGAGAGCCTCTGACGTTGTTAGGCCGCCTGGCTTGCCCACCATGATATCCGCCGCCGTCATGTATTCATCCATCTCGGTCGTGAAACCGATTGGCTTGGTCGTTACTTTTACCGCGCGCGGCCTGCGGTGATTCAGCTCCTCGATCTGTTTCTTCAGTTCCTCGTTTCGCCCACAAACTGCAATCACCTGCGCGCTATGTTTCATCTCCATGAGAGCTTGCAGCAGATGCTCCACCGGTCCGACACCGAAACCGCCTGCGCTCAGGAGAATCGTCGTGACCTCTGGCCTTAAGCCGTGCTTGCGCCGCATTTCGTGCTGGCTCTTTTTCTCGGCGAAGACGGGATCGATCGGAATGCCGGTGACCGTCACCTTCGCAGTGGGCACGCCCAGCTTGATCAAGTGCTCGCGTGTTTCTTCAAGCGCCACAAAATAGTGCTCGTAATGGTGACACAGCCACATCGCATGCACATCGAGGTCCGTGATGACGATTGCCTGCGGACACGCGAGACGGTGTTTGGCCTTGAGCCAGGACACGATCTCCGCCGGTAAAAAGTGTGTGCACACGATCATGTCCGGCGCGTAGTCGTGCAGAAACTTCACTAAAGGGCGCGTGTTCAATTTATCGAGCATTAACCGGCGACGCTCGCCCTCCCACGGCCTGTCCAGGTAGTCGTAAAACCAACCGAGCAGCTCAGGCGAGCTATTCACCAGATCCAGATAAGCCTGCGAATAAAGCCGGCGGAACAACTTGTTGGTGAGTTGCAGTACGTCGACGTGACGCACTTCGGCGGCAGCGCGGGCGCGTTGAAAGGCGCGCTCCAACGCGTCGGCCGCGCGCATATGCCCGGCGCCCGCCGAAGCCGAGAGAATCAACACCCGATTGAATGCCGCTGTCGTCATTATCGAAAACCGAGAGAATTAATTAGAGAGGAGACAGAGAAGATCGTCAATGGCAGTTGGCCCACGAAGAACCGTTACGGCTTGGCGTTGCAAGACTATTGAGGCAAGACGTTACGGCTTGCTGTTTGAGTTGATCTTGACGTCCTTTATCTCGGTCGAGAAACGAATGTAATTACTAAAGGTTGAGATTGATTCTGAAGTAATTCCGTCAAAGAGGTTTTGGTAATCGGCGCCGTTGATGCGGATGATTCGCGGCAACCAGATTCCTTCGGGTAACCGCATCATCTCGACATAAACCGCAGGCGGCGCCTCGCCCGGGGTCGGAATCGGCGTGACCGGCTGGGCCGGGCTTGTATTGCTTGCGATAAAAGTAGGCCTTCCCACCAGCCGGGTAACGATGCGATCCTCGGTGTCGATCCAGATCTCACCGGTGAGCTGGGCAATATATTTTTCGTTGTCGGCAAATTGCGCGTCGCGGCGCGGGGTGAAATTGAAGATCAGTGTCTCGCGCCCGTCATGCTGCTCGCGACGCGCCAGAGTCAGATCACAGTTTTTGAGGAACGTATGAATCGCCAGTGCCGCGCTGCCCTTTTTACCGAAAGTATTTGAGTGGTTGTTGGTGGTTCGAGTGTACATTCCCAAAGGCAACATTCCCTTGACTTCAGGAGCTGTCTCGGGCGCAGATGGCTTTTCAGTCGCATTCTTCTCTTCGGCCTTTTCCAGACGCTTGCCCGCCTCCAGCCGCGCCTTTTCCAGTTCATCTGCCGGCACCGGCACGCCGTTACGACTCGTGATTATCAAAATCCCTCTGCCACTGGTCCCGCTCTTCAAAATAGGAATGAAGACTTCGTAAGTGGTGGATTCTTCTTTGGTCTCTCCCTTCTTGTTTTTTGAACGCCCGACTGAAGTCATCACATAGGTGTAGTCGGTCAGCATGTCGCCGGCGCCCTTACAGTAGGCTTCTTTCACCAACGCCGGGATATCAATCGGGTCCTCGATCGAAGCAGGGACCACCTCTTCGCAAGACTTGGGAATTAGACTGGAGCGCTTTGCAAGACTAACGCTCGCGTTTTGCGCCCAGACGGGTTCGCCGCATAACAACGCCAGTAGAATTAGACAGTAAAGACTGACTTTTGATCGCATGGTTTTATCGACGCATCTTGCCCGGCGTTGAGTGTTTGCCAGTTGAAACTCCGTTTCGGTTCTAATTGGCTGGGAAGAGTTAGCTCAAGTTATCCGCAGTATAGCGGGCGAGGTTTCGGCGAGCAATAGATTAGCGTGAAATTGGATCCCTTGGGGGTGAGCCGCGGAGCGGACACCACCATCAAGCCTCCACCGTGGAGGGGCGAAAGCATTTGGAGCGCGGGCGCAATCCCGATTCGCGAGACAAGCTTGAGTTCTCTTACCAACACACGATCCAAAGCGCCGTCGACGTCCCAACACGTCGGGACTCTGCCGGCGCACTCCAAATCTGCCACCCGCTCCGCGGATTTGCAGTTACGGAACCGCAATCGCAACAACTTGTCCGGTCAGCTCCGTAACATAAGCTGTGCCCGTCTTCGCGTCGAGCGCCATCGACGTCGGAAGTATCAGGCAACCGGCAATCGTGGTCGGCGGATCAGCGGGCGTATCGAAATTCAGCAACAGACCATTTCCGCTTAGGAACGGGCCAGAGGAGTGTTGGAGCACGAGGTAATCTACGTCGCTCCCTTTCCTTACTTGCAGCACGTCAATAGCAGCGGTTCGCCCGGTGATGAAGGAAGTGTTTGCGCCTGTATTCGGATCCACGGCACGAACCTCCGAAGCACCAACTGGGAATGGGAAACCTCTGAAAAGCGTAACCAGAAGCTGACCGTCAGCATGCGTGATTCCCGTTGGCACTGCCTCGACCACCGGCGGTCCAACCTGTAATGGGTTCGGGATAGGGGGGAACGTTACGAGCGTCGAGAACGCACCGGTGTCGATGTCGACTTTCCATACCGCGTTCTGTCCGCCATCAGTCACGTATGCGTTGCCGCCCACAACCACCACATCAAACGGATTGGAACCGCGAACGTTACCGGGGACTGGTGGAATAGGATTGGGCGTGAAGTTTGGAAAATTCGCGATTAGCTCCACCGTCAGCCGGTCACCCGCGCCATTTGACAGCGTCAACTTCTGGCCGCTGGCAAGCGCCTGTTGGTTCGCGAACGTCAGCGTAAAACCGTCTGTGTTTTTCTCGACGCTGGCGCTGAAGTTAATGGCCAGAACCGAGCTAAAAATCGGCGATGACGGATTCGGGTTGCCGAATGCTACTCCCGGACCGCCTGGGATGATGCTGTCGCCAATTCCGATTAGGACGTAAAGCGTCCGCCCACGCATGAAGACTCCCGCGGGTCCGGAAGGTGCGCCGACGTCGTTGATTGCGGATGGCAGCCCGTTTAGAAGCGTTCGGCGATTGCCATTTAAATCAACAATGGAGATGCGTCCCGAGTGCAATGTTCCGGAACCGGTTTCTGAGACGATCAGGTTATTCAGATTCGATTGCGTGATTCCCAACGGCGTAAGGAGATTCGACGTCAACGGGGAGCACTGCGCATCAGCTTGTACGTGCGCAGCGAAGAGGGCCAGGGCGGCAAGCGCAAGCGTTAATCCAAGCGAGATCAAACGGTTAGGTTTTTGTTTGTACATGTGGAGTAGGTCCTTTCTTGGTTTGAGAATGAATCCCGCTCACTGCACGAGCGGAATGGGAACAAGTGAGATCCATCCGTCGACTTTTCCTTTTTCGGACAACCGGAGTTGGGACCGAATGAAGG
>JBKPPE010000356.1:0-2765 GCA_046733375.1 Acidobacteriota bacterium
AAACCCAACAGCACAGATCCCGTGAGATTGAAGGTCTATCCGATAGAAGTTAGCGCTCGCGAACTGTCCACACGAGTTGCTGACTTTCGCCAAAGATTGGCCGGCAACTCGGCTGATTTCAAAGAACCGGCCAGGGGCTTGTATGACCTCTTACTGCAACCAGCACAGACTGAGTTAGACGGACGTGAAGCAATCTATATCGTCCCCTCCGAAGGACTCTGGGAATTACCGTTCCAGGCCTTGCTATCGAATTCAAATAAGTACGTGCTTGAGGATCACGCATTGTCTTACGCGCCCTCGCTCAGCGTTTTGCGGGAAATGAAAAAGAAGGCTGTGGCGCAGCGCGTGACTGGTCAAAAGGCCGATTCGGTTGGTTTGCTGACGAAGGTCAGCGCTACAGCATTTCCGTCTTTACCGCGGCTGCTGGCAATAGGCAATCCATCATTGAGTGGCCGCACGGTGTCGCGATTAAGGTCCACTCGAAGCGAGGTGACCTTCGATTCTCTGCCGCAAGCCGAAACTGAGGTAAAGACAATAGGTGAAATTTACGGCGCGGAGGAGAGCACGATCCTGATCGGCAACGCCGCGCGCGAAGAAACCTTCAAGGCTACAGCTTCGAACTATCCCATACTGCACTTTGCTGTGCATGGTGTACTCGATGACGTGAATCCTCTTTACTCGCGGCTCTTGTTAGCGACCGAAACCGACGGCGAAGACGGTTTTTTGGAGGCGCGGGAAATTATGAAGCTTAATCTTCACGCCGACCTGGCGGTCTTATCAGCCTGCCAGACAGCGCGCGGCCAGATCGGATCGGGTGAAGGATTGATTGGGATGTCCTGGGCTCTATTCATCGCCGGCACTTCGACCACAGTAGCGAGCCAGTGGAAGGTCGACTCTGCCAGCACCGCCCGGCTGATGATCGATTTCCACCGCAACCTCGAATCCGAGAAGGCACCATCGCAAGCCCGCGCGGCCGAAGCTCTGTGACGGGCTGCAATCAAACTGATGGCCGACCCCAAATATCGCCATCCGTTTTTCTGGTCTGGATTCGTCGTTGTTGGTAATGGGATCTAACGGTTGCGCCACCCCTGAACAGTTCGCAACAGTCTCGTCGCAACCGGAGAATTCGGATTTTCTCTCGCGAGTATTTGCAGTTGTCCCTCGGCCTCAGCCAACAATCCAAAGCGCGCGTATGTCAGACCCAGGTTGAGATGCGAGATCGGGCTATGCTTTTTCAGGTTTGTTAACTCGAGCAGCTTTTCTGATTCCAATATCTTGAATTGGGCTCGGGGCGCGGGGGCAACCGGCGACCTCACTTCCTGCCCGTTTCTCACTGCCACTACTTCCCACGAATAGATCTTCCCGCGGCCCAGTGCCGGTGTGGTCCATTGCGTGGCCGTCTGTGGCGCGCTACTCGTCACCAGATTGAAGTCTGCGTCAAAAACTGAAACTGTGTAACTTGTCGCTCCCGCCAAAGTTTGCCAGCGCAGGTTAGGTCGATCCGTCGCGATGGCTGTCCCAAACGGACCAAGCAATCGAAATGTGTTTTCCCCGGCTGTCGGATCCATCAGCGTGATCGAAGGTGCACTCAACTGATCCAGCACGTCCGGTTTTGACAACGTCTTAGTCGTAAGCGCACTTCGCACGAGCGAGCGGTTCGCTTCAGGAAGTTCCTCCAGACCGATTAGTTTGCCGCTGCTATCCAACTGAATCGTGCGGCCGTTGTCGTCCAAACTTGTTGCGACCGGGAGATGATCAGCGGTCGGGCCTGTTTGGGCTTCAGTCTGCGTGGGCGCTGGCGAGACGCTTCCTGGTGTGTTAGAGGGAGTTTGGCCGCCTGCAGTTTGGTGCGCAGGCCGCGCAGGCCAACGCTGCCACACCACAAAAGCCAAAACCAAGCATGCAGCAACCAACACCAGTGCTGCTGCGCGGGCTGGCGTAAACTGAAAAGCCGCACTCCACGATGGAGAGAATGGGGGCGCCGCGATTTCAGCCGGCTGCGCTGACGTAGAAATGCTCTCGACTACTGAGCTACCGGCTAGCATTTTCATCGCCTCGCTACATTGATCACAGATGTCAAAGTGACTTTCAAAGATCACTCTATCGGCTTGGTCGGCTGAGCCGTTCGCGTATCGCACCACGTCAGCATTCGATAGATGAAAAGCTTCCTCCGCGCTGTCGGATAGCAAAGCTTCCGTTAACTCGCTGTAGACCAGTGCCGAATCTTCGGTTGGCAGAATTCGACGCAGGCACGATTCACATGCAGCAACGTGCGCATCAATTCGTTTCCGTTCTGTTGGCCCTATGGTCCGCTCGCGGAAAAGACCAACCTCGGCTTCACTAAGATGATCGGTCATTCGTCGCCCGTTTTTCCCCTTGCTGTTTACTTAAACCGTACTTCCCTTCCAATTCTTACCAATCGCGTTTGAAATTCCTTACTTCTCTTCGAGCTTTCTCATTCTTCGCGTGAGACGTTCTCGAGCCGTTTTGCGCAGATTAATGACTTGCTGCCGAGTTATGCCCAACATTTGCGCAATGCGGCGATCATCCAGCGGCAACTCGTTCCATACCCTCTGAAAATCTGCGTAAGGCATCTCCAATAATCGCGCGAGCTCCTCTTTAGTAGCGACACCCAGGAAAGGTAGAAACGAAATCACTCCCCCGTCCCTCGAGTCTCTGAGGTTAAGCAACAGAGCGGCACGTTGGAGAACCGGCAATTGACACACCTCAAGCCAAACCTGCTCAAAGTACAACCGGTGCTCCAG
>JBKPPE010000357.1:0-4536 GCA_046733375.1 Acidobacteriota bacterium
GTCCTCGAGCCAATTCATCGAAGCTCCCGACATCAAAAAGAAACGTCTGGCTCTTTCCGGGCTGGTGGTGCGTGCGCAACCGGCCAATCAATCCGTTAATGCGGCGATGGGCACTCAATCCGAAGGGCGCGAAGAGGGCGATGCGGAAACCAGCGCAGCGGTTCGACATTTCAAAATCGGCAACTTGATGACTTACGCTTTTTATGTTTACAACGCAAAGCTCGACACCGCGTCGCATCCACAGCTTATGATGCAAGTGAAACTGTTTCGCGACGGCGCGGTGGTATTCACGGGAAAAGAGACGCAGTTTAATCCCGGCCAACAAACCGACATGCAACGGTTGGTAGCGGCGGGAGCGATCAAACTTGGCAGTGACCTGACTCCGGGCGATTATGTTATCCAGATCGTCGTAACAGACTTGCTCGCCGATCAAAAGCATCGTGTTTCGACGCAGTGGATGGATTTTCAAGTAGTCAGGTAACACCGCCGCGCATGCGCATTCTGCAAATATCTTCAGCGCGGCACTTCGGCGGAGGTGAGCGTCACTTTGTCGATCTAACCAAGGGGCTCACCGAACGCGGCCACGAGATTCTTATTGCTGCTGTTAGTGACTCGCCGATTCTCGCTGAAGGACTCAGGACAGCTAGTCATAACTTCTTCGCATTGTCTGCCACAACCCCCCTGAATCTTACGAAAGCGTTTGCCTTGCGGCGGTTCGTGCGCGAACACGCGGTCGAAATCGTGCATGCACACATGGCGCGCGATTACCCGCTGGCCGCGCTTGCCGTCGGGCGCGACAGTGGTGCGCGACTGATTATCACGCGACATGTGCTCTTTCCAATGAGCAAACTCCACCGCATTACGCGGCGGCGTGTGGCGAGCGTGATTGCGGTTTCACAAGCCGTCGCGTTAGTCGTTCACGAGCAGGGCATTTTTCGCAATGACCAAATCAATGTTGTGCACAATGGAATTGATGTGGCGAAGTTCCGCTCGCGCGGCACTAAGCAATTCACCGGCCGTCTGCGTGTAGGGATCTTGGGTGAGTTGACGCCGAATAAAGGTCAGATTGAGTTCTTGCGCGCGGCAGAAATAGTTGCGGCGGAAATCGACAACGTTGACTTCATTATCGCGGGACGCGACAACTCGAGGAATGGCGATTACGGTCGTCAGGTAAAGGGAGTAATCGAAGGGAGCAAATTCCGAGATCGAGTTCAATTAATTGAGTCAAGAATCGACGTGGCAGACTTTCTGGCAGGGCTCGATGTAGTTGTCTCCGCGTCCCGGTCGGAAGCTTTTGGTCTCGCGATTGTCGAAGCAATGGCGGCCGGCGTGCCGGTGGTAGCGACTGCCACCGCCGGTGCGGGCGAAATCATTCGCGACAACGAAATGGGTCACCTCGTACCGATCAGCGATGTCAGCGAGATGGCCGCGGCAATTTCGCTGCTGCTAAGAGATCCGGTAGCGCGTCAACAGATTTCCCAAAGCGCGCGGCGGATGGTAACCCGAAGCTTCTCGCTGGAGCGAATGGTTTCTGATACCGAGGCTGTGTATCGTGAAGCGCTTAGCACGTAAACGACCTGCAACGATTCGCTCCGTTGGGAACTCGTGCGCTAAAATACGGTCTAAAATTACATGGCAACTGAGCACAGCTTTCCCGAAGAGAAACCGCGCCGCACTTTGATAATCGTCGTTGCCGTGATTGCAGCGATTTTAATCGGCGGATTTTTTTATGTTCTGCTTCGCACGACCTCGGCGCCCAGCGCGCCACCGACGCTGCAAGGGGCGATTCGGCCGGGTTCGCCGGAATGGGAACAATACAAAGCAAAGATTCTCATCGATACGCCTGAGGCTACGCAGTCGACGACCGCGTTGGGTGGATTTCAGATGACGCTCGAAACGACCGTCCGAAACTTTACTGGCAAAACTATCACCGGACTTGAAATGCGAGCTGCGGTGCTGAACAGTCAAGGGCTGGCGATAAAGGATCGCACGATGGTCGTGATTCCGACGGCGAAACAACCTGAACTTCTGCCCACCAAAACCATGCACGTAATCATAAACGTTACCGGTTTGAAAGAAAGCGATGACCGGAAGGGTTTGTACATGGATGTGACGGGATTCAAGTTGCAGTAAAAGATCATTTTCCATTCGTCATTGGACATTTACCATTTTTCATTTTCCGGTTTGACGAAGTATTTTAATTCCTGCTGGAAAACGTCTCGTCACAAACGGCAAATGATAAATGTCAAATGCCAAATGGAAAATAATCTTTTGCCCCGCCGCGCTCACTCAACAAACAGATCCTCGAGCGACTGTCTCACCGGCTGAACTGAAACAACTTTTCCATTTGCTTTGCGCAGCGCAGCAATTACGCCATCGAGTTCCCCCTCGTCCCGAATGTGAATTCGCAGGCCGCTCGAATCAGCAATAACGGCCGCACCATCCGTTAACTGACGTCTGAGGATTGCCTCGTCGGCGCCTGCCGCGATGACTTCAATCAAACTGCCCTCGCGCGCCCGCAGTTCGTCTAAGGACCCCACATGCGCGAGCTTTCCCTTTTTCAAAATCGCGATGTTATCGCAAAGCACTTCGATGTCCGAAAGAATGTGCGAACACATGAAAACGGTTTTGCCTTCGGTGCGTAACGAGGCGATCAGATCGCGCACTTCGCGACGGCCCACGGGATCGAGCCCACTCATTGGCTCATCGAGAAAAACGATTTCCGGATCGTTGACCAACGCTTGCGCTAATCCGACGCGTTGCAACATGCCCTTCGAAAGCTTTCTCAATTGTCGATTCCAACTCTGGCGGTCGAGATTTACGCGCGTGAGTAAGTCTTCCGTGCGCCGTTTCCTTTCTGCCTGAGCGACTCCAAACAATTGGCCACAGTAATCAAGGAACTCGCGCGGGCTCAGATAATCGTAGAAGTAAGGATTTTCCGGCAGGTAGCCAATGCGCGCATGCATCGCCACGTCACTGATGTCCTGTCCCAGAATTCGCGCCGAACCCGCCGTCGGAAAGATCAGACGCATCAGAAGCTTAAGCGTAGTAGTCTTACCGGCGCCGTTAGCCCCGAGAAATCCGAAGATCTGACCGCCGTCCACCGTCAACGACAAAGCATCGAGGGCGCGTACCCTTCGCTTACGCCAGAAACCAACTTCGTAGTCTTTCGTCAGGTTTTCGATCTTAATAACAGTGGACATGATTTAATATTCTGGCTCGGCATCCGTTATCCGCCTATTGCGATCTTTGAATCAGCTCGAGCTTCTTTCGCATTTCATCCGAGCGCTTCTGATCCTGGTCGCTTTGCAACGCCCGCGTCAGTTCCGCGATGGCTTCCTGGCGGTGGTTCGTCGCCATATAGCTCGACGCAAGCCGGTATCGCGCCTCCGTGTCGTTCGGCTCCCGTGACAGAACAGCCGCGAACTCTTGAATCGCGTGCGTATGGTCGCCCATGGCTGCCAGCGCCCGAGCAAGATTGAAACGTGCCGAAATCGAAGATGGATCGCGCGCCAATAGCTCTGAGAATTCTCGCTGCGCCTCCTCGTACATGCCGCGCTCAAACAGAAACGTGCCCAGATTGTTGTGACCTTCCAGGAGCGTCGGATCCAACTGCAAGGCCTCTCGCTCGCTCGTGATGGCTTCGTCTTTCTGGCCGGTGGCGTTCTGCGCTAACGCGAGATTGTTAAGCACCGAGGGTTCGCGCGGATTCAAGCGTTTGGCTTCGGTGAATTGCGTCAGCGCCGCGTCATACTGTTTGAGATTCAGATAGGCCAATCCGAGGTTGTAGTGAGTTGACGAGGCGTTGGGTGCGCACGATACGGCGCGCTGCCAGAGTGCTACCGCGTCATGCCAGATACGATTTTGGGCAAAGGTGCTCACGCTAAACGCGATAACGATCGCGCCGCCGACTGCGATGACAAGACGCGGTTGACGGCGCGACAACGTCATAATCAGGATCGCGACCAGATAGCAGAATCCGATCGATGGTAGATACAGGTAGCGATCCTGAACGATGTATTCGAAATGAAAGACCCGAAGGTTAAGAACGGGCAGCAAAGGCGCGACAATCAAGGCCAGCGAGATCCATAAATCCCGACTCAGTTTCCGGCGATAGGTCCACAGCAAAACTGCGGCAATTACTAGAACTGCGACGGGCACGAGAAATCTTGGATCGGCCGCGCTCGTAACGAATGAAGGGGCGTAGATCAGGCTCAAATAGAACGGCGCGATGAGGTGTCTCAAATAACTGAGAACGACATATGGCACGGTCATCCAGATCGCATAGTCCGGCACTTGCGCCATGAATGGATGTTTCCAACTTATACGGCCCAGCACAGAGAAGCGCACCAGTAAGTAGGCAGAGGCCACGACGGCATAGGGAATAAGTGGTGGAATTATCTCGCGCAGGCGAACCGAGAAACGTCTCTCGCCCTTCGTCACGGGCAGGCTTCTCACGCGACACAATTCCCAAACGATGAAGACGAGCGGCAAGGTGAGGGGCGTCTCTTTGCTTAAGGCTGATAAGCCGTAGGC
>JBKPPE010000358.1:0-2856 GCA_046733375.1 Acidobacteriota bacterium
TCATCGGTGATGCCGACTGCTTTTCCTCTGCGATCGAAGTAGGTCTGCAGGTTTGGAACGCGCCGGTGATCTATATTCGCGTCCGGCCCGCTCATGCCCCACTTGGTTGGGTATGCAGAGAAGTTCGCCTTCATGTCTTCATGAACCTCCTTTTGCAGATCGATGTTCGCCTTGCGAAAGGCACGCACGATTACGTCTGAGCACACACCGGTTTCCATCGACACATCACCGTTTGGGTACTCGATGCTTTGATAAGAAGGATCGTAACTGGTCGTCTTTCCTACTTGATCGATGGCCCCATCGATAATGAGTTTGAGCTTGGGAGAACTGTTTGCCGGCAGGCTGCGGACTTCGGTTTCTTCTTCAGGGGGTTTGAGCGGCGGCGTACGCGCGATTTGTCGTTGCGCGCAAGCGGCAGAAAGGAACAGCAGTAAAAGAACCGAACCGACCCTCAACATGCTTTGTTAAGACGCCGAACTTGTGCGGCGCGTTCCCTGATGGCCGCACAAGAAGTCAGAACCGCCTGCGGTAGCGGACAGTTTAACTTCAGGCCAAGCCATTTCCGTCACCTGCGATTAACCGCCCGCTACCGCAGGCGGTTCTGACCTCATGCCGAATGATTCTTTAGCCATTCGCGAATGTCGTCACGCATCTCGGCGGAAATTTCATGTCCGGCATCGTAGCTGCGAAACTCAACGTCGCGGGCCCGCTGTCTTAGTTGCGCAGCGTAATTTGCGACGCGTTCCGGGCCGTAATACTCGTCGTGTTCTCCGGCGAGATGAAAAACGGATGCATCAGTTTCTTTGTACCCGCCGTTAGTGTCCCAATCACCCGGTAAGCCGCCACAGATTCCGATCACACCGCGCAAGACATTCGGATGGGTGAAGGCAAAGCGATAGTTCAAGGCGCAGCTTTGCGAAAAACCGAGGAGGAAGATTCGTTTCGGGTCCGCGATTCCTTCAGCGGATAGTTCATCAATCATTTCCAACAGCGCGTTGTGATGTATGCCGACCGATTCTTCCGGGTGAAAGTTCGTCAGCCAGCCAAATCCGTAGCGCAGCGGTCCGCCTTTCTCTTTGGGCTCGCGCAGATGCTGATGCGGGCCTTGCAATGCCGCCAGCGCGAATCCCTCCGGCGCGATCATCCTGGCTTCTCGCAGCGCGTGCCATTTGCTCGCGCCGTAACCATGCAACGCGATCAGCAAGGGCGCCGGTCGCGCGTCACTGGGAATGACGTCGTAACGAAGGGTGATTTGCGCGGTGAGGGTGCGCTCGATTGACTGTTGATGATCGTTGCTACTCATTTTCGTTAACGTGATACTTCGCAGACGTGAACCGGTCAACTAAGAGCCACAGGTAACAGATCACAAAAGGAATGAAAAGCAGAATCGACAACACGGACAGCAGGAACAGCACGGCGTAAGCGCTATCATTCGGTGATCGGTTGCCGCCGCCACCCATAATATCGAAAACTACCTTATCCAAATTCAGCACCGTTAGCGCAACGACAATTATTGTGAGAGGGAAGAAAGTCGCAACGAACGTGGGGAACTGGTCAAGCTTCGCCGAGCGGCGCAAAAAGAAGATCAGCAGAGCTACACGCCAAGTGGCAACAATTGCCAGCAACCCTGCGTTAATCGTGTTGGCCGTATCGAGACTGACGAATTTCTCAACTGGCAGTGCGTAGAGTGCTGCTGGTGGTGAGACCATCGAAATGAAAGTCAGAACTTTGAGATAAGTCCAGTTCTCCGGACGCAAAGGCCAAATTATTAGCCACAGAAACAGTGCCAGCACGAAAATGTAAATAGCTGAGCCGACGCCGAGGTGTTGAAGCAGCCCAACACGTGGGTTGTCCCAGTAACGTCCCATCCCGACAAGCCATGTGGAGAACAATCCTAATACGAGATTTCGCCAGCCAATGGCGACCAACTCTTCACGCGATGCGCGAAAACAAAGAAGGCGCAGCATCGTAGTCAGCGTTGCGTACCAGCTCTGCGTGTCAGCCTTCATTTTAACAACGTCGTTCATGCGGGACGGCTTATATCATGGTCGCGCTTCGTAAAGCACGACTCATCTTTGCAATCGTCTTCGTTGACGGCTACGATGCTGTTCCATTGAAAAAGACGCGAGGTTAGCACTATGAAATTTCCGGGCGGACTTAACATTCAGCAAATGATGAAACAGGCGCAGCAGATGCAGGAGCAGATGTCGCGCGAAATGGACGAGCTGCGCGTGGACGCGTCGGCTGGTGGCGGCGTTGTCAACGTCACCATGAAAGGTGATCACGAAGTCATTTCGTTGAAAGTCGATCCGGAACTCGTGAAAGAGAACGACGTCGAAATGCTTCAGGACATGATCATCGCCGCAGTCAACGAGGCAAATCGCAAAGTCAACGAGGCGATGAAGAGCAAGCTCGGATCGATGTTGCCACCCGGGTTAGGGAACCTCTTCTAATTTTTGATTTTGGATTTTTGATTTGCGATTTCCTTTCTCTAAAGGCAGCTGCAACACGATCAAAAATCGCAAATCGCAAATCGCAAATGCTGGACTACGCAGAGCCAGTAACGAAGTTAATAGACGAATTCAAACGTCTGCCGAGCATCGGACAGAAGTCTGCGCAAAGACTTGCCTTCCACATTCTCCGTTCGCCGAAAGCTGACGTGGAGCGCCTGGTGGCTGCGCTGCATGAAGTCAAAGAGCGCATTACTGAATGCTCAGTCTGCAATAACCTCACCGACGTAGATCCCTGCCGCTTCTGTGCTTCGGTCACGCGAAATCGTTCGCTGCTTTGTGTGATCGAGCAGCCTTACGACCTGCTCGCGGTTGAAAAGACGCGCAGCTACAAAGGCCTCTATCA
>JBKPPE010000359.1:0-11388 GCA_046733375.1 Acidobacteriota bacterium
CGTTCGTGGAGCGCCATCGCGTGCCCGCCGGTGCCGGCAGCGACATACAGCGCGCGCCCTTCCTTTGGCAAATCAACGTGCGCATCGACGAGCTCCGCGAAACGCTCGCCCCAGTCAGTGGCGACATAGAGGTCGTGAAGAAATGCGAGTTCCTTGGATGACTTCGCGCTCATGAAGTGAAATTGACCACAGAGGACACAGAGGGAGGACTAAATTGAAAATTGAAAAGTGAAAACTGCAAAATCAAAACAGATTCTACGTCTCTGCCCACTGCCCACTGCCCACTGCCCACTGCTCACTGCTCACTGCCCACTGCCCACCGCTCACTGCACACTGCCCACCGCGCACTGCACACTGCTCACTTGTTCTTCTCTGTGTCCTCAGTGGTTCCATAGTCTTTGAAATAGGTGTGACCGCGCAGCTTCTCCGGCAAACACTCCATCTCCTGTTTCGCGGCGGCGTCGCTGTGGACGTAACGATATTCCTTTCCATAGCCGAGATGTTTCATCAGCGGCGTCGGCGCGTTGCGCAGATGTAGTGGCACCGGCTCTCGCGAGGTTTCCACCGCGTCGGCATGCGCTGCTGAATACGCGCGCAGCACGGTGTTGGATTTGGGCGCGCGCGCTAAATATATCGTCGCTTGGGCGAGCGGAAACAGGCCTTCCGGCATTCCTATCAGTTGCACAATGTCGGCCGCGGCAGCCGCTTGGACCATCGCGTTTGGATCGGCCAGCCCGACATCTTCCGAAGCCAGGATGCAAAGACGACGAGCGATAAAAACCGGATCGGCACCGCCTTCGATCATGCGTGCCAGCCAGTAGAGCGACGCATCCACATTCGAGTTGCGCAGCGATTTGATCAGCGCGGACGCGAGGTTGTAGTGCTCTTCACCGCCTTTGTCGTACGCAAACTGTGTCCGGCCCAGCGCCTCAATCAGGGTCTCGTCCGTGACAACTCGATTGCCCGCTGCATCCGGCTGGGTTGAATTCACCGCGGCTTCCAGCGCCGCCAACGAAACTCGCGCATCACCGCCTGATAAGTGCGCCAGCCGTTTAATCATTTCGCCGGCAATGATCGGTTTGAGATCGGCTAGCCCGCGTTCTTCATCTGTCAGCGCGCGCCGCACAATCGTTTCAATGTCGTTCTCGCTCAATGGATTCAGCACGATCACCCGCGAGCGCGACAGCAATGCGCTGATGACTTCGAACGAAGGATTCTCGGTCGTTGCCCCGATCAGAGTCACCGTCCCATCTTCGACAGCCGGCAGCAAGGCGTCCTGCTGCGCTTTGTTGAAGCGATGAATCTCATCGATGAAAAGGATTGTGCGGCGGCCGCGAAGCCGATCAAGTCGCGCCTGGGCGATGGCGCCGCGCAATTCCTTCACGCCCGAGAAAACTGCTGAGAGCGCGACGAAGTTGGCATTCGTGCGATCCGCCAGCAGGCGCGCCAGCGTAGTCTTTCCGGTCCCCGGCGGACCCCAAAAGATCATCGACGGAAGCGTTCCGCCGCTTCCGATCAAACGTCGCAGAACTCTGGCTTCACCGACCAGATGTTCCTGACCGACGAACTCTGATAACTCGCGCGGACGCATGCGATCGGCCAACGGACCTGCAGTCGCGGAGCCCGCAAACGTGCTGTCCGGCTCAGACATGTCGGGGAACAGTCTGGAAGAACGCGGTTTCGGCATCGGTGAAATCAGCGTAGCACAGAGCGGACGGCCAAGCACCTGCGCTCTTAGTTAGTTGGCTTTCCCTTATCGATCCACGATAATGCGCCCGTCTAAATCGGAGGTGAGACAAGATGCCGCAGCAACCGTCGTCAATAAACCGTCGTAAATTCGCGCAACTCTTCGGCGCCGGCGCCGCATACCTCGCAGCGCGACCGCAACCATCGCTGGGGAATCCGTCGAGCTTATTACTGAAGTCGTCGGGTCCAGGTGCAAGCATCGTGCGTTTGAATTCGAACGAGAACCCGTATGGCCCCTCTCTCATGGCGTTGAAAGCGATGAGTGATGCTTTCGCTCTGGCGTGGCGTTATCCCGATGAATACGCGGACAGACTCATTGATACGTTGGCAAAAACACATGAAGTCACGCGCGATCAAATCGTGCTAGGCGACGGCTCAGGCGAGATTCTAAAGGTATGCGCGTCTGCGTTCACCGGGCCAATGACAAATGATGCGCAGCCGATTGAACTCTCAAAACCGACACGCGGACCGGCGTTGGTATTCGTGCCCGGCCGCGGAAAGCTGATTGCCGCTGATCCAACGTTTGAAGGGAGCCTCAATCATGCGCGGGTAAGTCGCGCCGAGGTGATTAAGATTCCCCTCAACAAAAACTACGCTCACGATCTTCCGAAGATGCTGGCCGCGGCTGATGAAGGGTTGGTTTATATCTGTAACCCGAACAACCCCACCGCGAGCATCACACCAAGGAACGAATTGCGTGAATTCATCACGAAGGTGTCGCCGAAGACGATGGTTTTGGTTGACGAGGCTTACTTTCATTACGCTGACAGTCCGGACTACGAGTCGGTGATTCCCATGGTGAAAGATCATCCAAACCTGATCGTCGCACGAACATTCTCGAAGGTTTATGGCATGGCCGGCTTGCGTTGCGGCTATTGCATCACGCAACCGGAAACCATCAGGCGAATGCGTCCGCATTTGACCTGGGACAGCGTAAACATAATGGCCCTGGCTGCGGCGGTTGCCAGCCTCAACGATCCTGAACAGGTATCGAACGGGAGGCGGCTAAACACCCGGACGAAGCAATTTGTTTCGGACGAGATCAAGAGGCTCGGCTTTGAACATATTCCCTCACAAGCAAACTTCATCATGATCGACATGAAACGCCCCGTGCGCCCGCTCATCGATGCGATGAATAGTTTTGGCGTCCAGGTCGGTCGCGCTTTCCCTGCGCTACCAAACCACATGCGCGTGACGATCGGAAAACAAACAGAGATGGAAGCTTTTTTGAGCGCGTTTAAGAAAACCATCACCGCGCCCTTGACTGCGAGCAACCCAGGCGCGACCGCATGATTTCTGCGCACACAGCCAGGCGCGCAGTTTGGCGTCCATTGTGGGAGTTGCCGCGGCGAATAGACCTCATTTGGACGCTGACTAAACGCGAATTAGCGGCGCGTTACAAAGGTTCGGCGTTGGGAATCCTGTGGGCCATTCTCACACCGCTTGTGATGATTGCGATCTTCACGGTCATTTTCGCCGGCATCTTCAAAGCGAAATTTGGCGCAACTGATTCACACTGGGACTTCGCGCTGTACCTTTTTTGCGGGCTGTTGCCCTGGAATGCTTTCCAGGAAGCGCTAACTTTTTCTTCAAATGTAGTCGTAACGCGAGCGAACCTGGTAAAGCGCGTCGTGTTTCCGCTTGAGACTCTGCCGCTGGCACAAACACTTGCTGCCATCATCAACCAGTTATTTGGGACGTTAGCGTTGCTGCTTGGCATCCTTCTGATTCGTCACGAACTTCATCCCACGCTTATTTACTTGCCGGTACTGTTGATTCCACAGTTCATCGCGACGATAGGTGGCGCGTGGCTGCTGGCCTCGCTGGGAGTGTTTATCCGCGACATTGTGCAAGGAACGACGCTCGTGCTCATGGCATGGATGTATCTTACGCCGATCATTTATCCTGAAACGATTGTTCCGGATGCCTATCGGCCCATTATCAACATCAATCCATTTTCTGCGCTCATTCGCAGTTACCGGCGGATTATCATCGAAGGAAGCCCTCCCGATTGGTCCGGTTTGGCATATTTTCTGGCGTTCGCTTCGGTCGCTTTTGTCATTGGCTATTGGTGGTTCGCTCGAAGTCGCAAAAACTTCGCCGATGTCGTGTGATCTTCAGTTTTGGGCCGTATTTATTGAGGTTTGCGCGCACAACATCGTTGACACTCGTTGTCCCAGCGTGTTAGTTTAGACGTTGCCGTCATGCTCCAGACGGTGAATTTGGGAGGGTACCTCGACCCGTCTCCCTCACAAAGTTCTCGATTCAAATTTATCGTCCTTCCGGTATCAAATGGGTTTTGATAAGGCAAAGACTCTCCGCGCAGCCGAAAAGTTTCTCGAAATGGGAAAAATTGCGGCTGCGATAAAAGAATACTGTCAAATCGTTACTGTTGATGCCGATGATTTGACGACGCTCAACATGTTGGGCGACCTGTACACGCGCGTCGGTAACACGTCTGAAGCAGTGACATGTTTTCGGCGCATCGCGGATCATTACCGCGAACAAGGATTCGGATTGAAGGCGATCGCGATGTATAAGAAAATTGATCGCTTACAACCGCACGACATCGATATCGCCACTCACCTCGCAGATCTGTACGCGAGTCAGGATCTCATCGTTGAAGCTCGCGCGCACTATCTTGCGGTAGTTGAAGCACACCATCGCGCCGGCGCCGCGCAGAGCGCACTCGACATACTTCGCAAAATTGCTGATCTCGATCCGCAGAACACCCAGATTCGCACGAAGCTGGCGAACGGTTACCTCAACCTCGGTCTCAGGAAGGAAGGTGCTGCGTATTTTGCGGAAGCCGGCCAAATCCTGGTGGCCCGTGGTGCGTTCGAAGATGCTTTGGACGCGTTTGGCAATGCCTTGCGAGTCAACCCGGGGGATTTCGCTACGCTGAAGGGATTGTTGGCAGCGCACACCGGTCGTGGCACGGCTGATGAGGCAGCCGAGTTAATCGAGGAGGCATTGAAAACCTATCCCGATGACTGTGAGTTGCTTGCACTGCTGGGTAAGGCGTATGTAGAAGCCGAGGATCCTGAACAAGCCGAGCGCGCAACCGGTTTGCTGGTCGCAAAAGAGCCCAGCGCCTATCTTCGCTTTGTTGAAGTTGCGCGATTGTACTTGCGCCATGACAAGCTTGCGGAAGCCGTCGCAGTAGTTGCGAAGATCAGCGAGCAGATGCTTGCAGAACGCGAGCAGGAACAACTGTTCAATTTGCTCAACGAGTTGCTTGCCGGCGATGCCGACAATGTGCAGGCGTTGAGACTGCTGGTGCGCGCACATTGGTGGTTGCGCGACATGGAACAGTTGAACGCGTCACTTGAACGTTTGGCAGAAGCAGCGCAAGCCGCAGGCCTCGACGCGGATGAGCGATACGCGCTCACGCAGCTGACACGTTTGGAGCCGTCACACGAAGCTTATATCGCGCGGTTAAACGAACTAGGGGGGCCGGAAGAAGATGCAGCCGGCGAAGAGCTTCCCCAGTTCGGCCGAGCGGAAGAGCCGGCTGCCGACGCCGCGGCGACCAACGAATTTGTCTACAACTCTGGGGAAGCAGCTACGGCGGTCGAAGCAACGAACTTCGAATTCAATTCCGTCGCGGACACGCCTGAAGGATCGACGACATCGGTTGAAGCCAATATTGAAACAGGTTTCACGTTCGAATCGATAGTTGCGCAAGAGCTTCCCGCGAGTGGAAGTGAAAAGCCAGCCGAAGCCGACGAAGAACGTGTCGCTGCCGTGTTGGGGCCCGAACTTGAAAGCGTCGATTTTTACATTGCTCAGGGATACATCGACATTGCGATTGATACGCTGGACTTGTTGCGGCAACAGTGCGGTGATCATCCTGAGATTGATGTGCGCCGGACGCGAATTCATAGATTGCAATCGGGGGAAGTTGACGAGACACCCGCAGCAACAGCAGTTGAGTCAGGCGAAATCACCTTTGATGCGAATTTTGGGGTGCCCATCGTTGCTGAAGCAGCAGCGCCGGAAGTTATCATGACAGTGCCCGCCGTCGGTCAAACAAATGGCGACTCGTCCGTCGCGCTTGGCATTGATGCCGGACTGGCTGAGATATTCGAAGAATATCGCGCCTCCAGCGAAAGCGACGCCGAAGCCGTAGCCAACGGTGATTACGAAACGCACTACAACCTGGGCCTCGCTTACAAAGAAATGGATCTGTTCGAAGACGCGCTCGAGGAGTTTCAAATCGCTGCGTCGTTGACTTCACCCAGCGACGGCAGCCCGCGCTACTTGCAATGTTGCAACCTTCTGGGACATTGTTTCATGCAGACAGGCGTGCCGGAGGTAGCCGTGAAGTGGTTGAGCAAGGGCCTGAACGTACCAAACATTTCTGACGAAGAACGGATAGCGCTGACCTATGAGTTGGGCGCCGCGTACGAACAGGCCGGGGATTTGGACCACGCACTCGAAAGTTTTACTGAGGTCTACGGAGTTAACGTTTCTTATCGAAACGTCAACGAACGGTTGAAGATGTTGAAGGCGCGGGCGGGCGAAAAGATGCGCAGTGCTCAAAAAGCCGAACAGTCCGAAATGGTGAATTAAGATCCAGCCACTTCAACGGCCCTTCAATAGAAAACCATCCGGTACCGCTGTCTGAACGATAAATCATGTCTTCAAGACTGTCGGTAATCTTCTACATAATTCTCTGCCTTGAAATAGGTGTGGTGCTTACCGTTTTACCGTGGGTGCCGCATGGATGGCTGGGACTGAGCGATTGGGGAAACAATTATTTTCTGCTGTTTGCGGCGCACAAGACTGGATATGGGCTGCAGCGATTTGTCGCATCCGGGTGGGTGCGCGGCGCCGTTTCGGGTTTGGGCATCCTTAACATCGCGATGGGTGCCTGGGAGATAATTAATTTCCGTCGCACGGTGCGCGCACTGGACGGCGAAGCATCGCCTGTGGAAAGCTCAAGAGCGTCGCGTATTCCGCCCGCGGCTACGAATGAAGGCCGACCCGTCAAAACCGATCCTTTATCTGATTACCCGCGGCGCAACCCTTGAAACCACGACACCGAATAGCCTCGAATTCAAGCAGATTATCGAACAAGTCTCGGCGGCTGCCCATTGCGGAATTGATTTAATTCAACTGAGAGAGAAGCGTTTGCCGGCAGCTGTGCTGTTCGAACTGACGCGGCGAGCGGTTGCGCTGACGCAAGGCACAGCCACGCGATTGCTGGTTAACGATCGCGCTGACATTGCTGCCGGCGCGGATGCTGACGGCGTTCATCTCGCGCGGCAGTCGATAGACGCAGCGACGATTCGACGCACCTTCGGCGATAACTTTTTGATTGGCGCATCGACGCACTCTGACGAGGAAGCGCGGACTGCAAGAGCCGGCGGCGCCGACTTCATTGTTTTCGGCCCGGTTTTTGAAACAGCGTCGAAGCGCGAATACGGCGCGCCCGTCGGCGTTGAAACACTGTCGAACGTCACTCGAGAGCTCGCTGATTTTCCGGTGCTCGCGCTGGGTGGCATAACGATGGAAAATTTCGCGCTTTGCCTGAAAGCAGGCGCGCGAGGTGTTGCCGGAATAAGCCTCTTTAGTCAACCGCAGAAGTTGAAGAGTATCGCGGCGCGAATCAAGAATGGGTAGTGGGCTACTTTGCGTTTCTTTGCGGTCTTTGCGACTTGGCGTGAGACTTATCCCTGCGGAAGCTGGTTGTTCACGCAAAGACGCAAAGGCGCAAAGGAGCGCGAAGAGAGCAACTTCCAAAAATAGAGTCGCTTGACATGAAGACGAAATTCACGACTCGCACATCGTGGCGCGCGAAGTTAGAGAAGTCACAAGAGCCGCGCCTGGTTGCGGTTCCGGCAAGCATGTCCCGATTCGGCACTGGGATGATGCTCATTCCTACTCCCAAACTGGTCGATGAGCTGATTCGCAAAATTCCCAAAGGCAAATTGGTGACGGTAAGTGAACTGCGACGCAAACTCGCTGCTGATTTCAAAGCAGATGTGACCTGTCCGCTGACGACGGGAATCTTTGTGCGCATTGCCGCCGAAGCAGCTGAGGAGGATCGTGAGCAGGGACGGAAGCGAATCACGCCTTACTGGCGCGTGGTAAAGGATGACGGCAGTTTCAATCCAAAGTTGCCCGGCGGCGTCACGCGGCAGACTCGAAGCTTGAAAGCCGAAGGGTTCGAGGTATCGACAAGTCGTAAGAGTCCGCGGCTGCGAAATTTCGAAGATCGACTAATCAGGTTTAAGTGACTAACGAGCAGCAGCGGCGCGCGCCGACCGTCCTGACCATCGCCGGCTTCGATCCGTCCGGCGGCGCGGGAGTCATCGCTGACATTCGAACCATCGAGGCGTTCGACTGCACCGCCGTTGCCGCCATAACCTCGATTACGTTTCAGAATGCGAACGCATACTCGGGCGCGCTTCACCAGACCGCCGCTTCACTGCGCGCACAAGTCGAAGCAATCTTAGCTGAACATCAAATCGCTGCGGTGAAGATTGGTATGTTGCCCACCGCCGAGATTGTTCACGAAGTCGCACAGCTGATTCGCCAGTTCGATTTGCCGGCTCCTGTCATTGATCCAGTTATGGAGTCGACGAGTGGCGGAAAATTGATGGCGGACGATGCCTTCGAAGTCTTCGTGACCAAATTGATGCCGCTCGCCCGCGTCGTCACACCCAATATTCCGGAAGCTGAGAAGCTGTCAGGAATGAACATCGCCGATGACGTGTCGATGCGACAGGCCGCCGCGCGCATCCGCGAACTTGGCGCGCGCGCAGTTCTGATCAAGGGAGGCCACCGGTACAGAGCCGCGAGCGGTAGCGAGCGGGTTAATACGGCAACTCAGGACACAGCGCCTTCGCACGTCGCGAATGACCTGCTCGACGACGATGGGCAGGTTGCCATCGTTCGCGGCGACTGGATCGACGCTCCGGAGGTGCGTGGGACGGGCTGCATCTTGTCGTCGGCAATCGCGTGCGGTTTGGCGAAAGGCGACGAACTGAAACAAGCGGTTTCAACCGCCAAACAGTTCGTCACGAAAAAAATCAACGATTCAAAATTCAAAATTCAAGATTGAAGATTATTCGATCGTGACTTTTTCCATCTTCACTTCGTCGCGCGGCCGGTCGGCGTGATCGGTCTTGGAAGTCGCAATCGAATTCACGACATCCTGCCCTTCCGTTACCCGTCCGAAGATCGTATAGCTGGGCGGCAGCGGATAGTCGACGTGCATGATGAAAAATTGCGAGCCGTTGGTGTTCGGACCGGCGTTGGCCATCGCGACTGTGCCTGCCTTGTATCCGCGTTTGTAAACCTCTGACGACGAATTGATTTCGTCAGCGAAGCGTCCACCCCAGGCCGAAGCGCCGCCACGCCCAGTGCCTGTCGGATCTCCACCCTGAATCATGAAGCCGTTAATGCAGCGATGAAAAATGACGCCATCGTAATAGCCTTTCTCGGCGAGCAGACGAAAATTTTCAGTTGTCTTCGGCGCATCTTCCTCAAGCAGCTCAAATTTGATCGTGCCTTTGTTCGTTTGGATCACTGCGGTGCGATTTGCCATGGCGGTCTCCTGTTTTAATTTTGTGCGAAACAGATTAACTGCTGCGCTGAGAAACTGCACGTCACGGCACGCAGGATTCCTCCGCCACCTGACGGATTCTTCGCGAGCCGCTATGATGTCGGCGCACCAAAATCAGAAAGGATCGCTCCGGAAAACATGAATGTTACTCATCTGGAATGTGGCGCGTGTGGTCTGCGACACGAGGCACGACGGTTGCACAATCTCTGCACGCAATGCGGGAAGCCTCTGTTAGTTCGGTACGATTTACAACAGGCTGCGAAGTCTCTGACACGAGAAGATCTGCGCGGCCGGACGCCGGATCTCTGGCGCTATCGCGAAGTCCTGCCGGTCGATGCGGACGAAAACATAGTTACGTTGGGCGAAGGCTTTACGCCGCTCGCGCACGCGTCGCGGCTCGGCGCGTCGCTCGGCATGTCGCAGCTTTTCATCAAGGACGAAGGCCAGAACCCGACCCAAAGTTTCAAGGCGCGCGGCATGACGGCGGCGGTGTCGATGGCCAAAGAGCTGGGCGTGCAGAAACTTGCAGTGCCGTCGGCGGGTAACGCGGCCGGCGCATTGGCGGCATATGCGGCGCGCGCAGGAATGGAAGCCCACATCTTCATGCCGAAAGATACGCCGCGCGCGAACGTGATCGAATGCGAACAAACCGGCGCGCAGGTGACTCTGATGGAGGGCTTGATTACAGATTGCGGCGCGGAAGTTGGTCGGCGTAAGGAAGCAGAAGGCTGGTTCGACGTTTCGACTTTGAAAGAGCCCTATCGAATCGAAGGCAAGAAGACGATGGGCTACGAACTGGCCGAGCAGTTCAATTGGCAACTGCCTGACGTGATCCTTTATCCGACCGGTGGCGGCACGGGGTTGATCGGAATGTGGAAAGCGTTTGATGAAATGGAGCAGCTGGGCTGGATCGGCTCAAAGCGTCCGCGGATGGTCACCGTACAGGCCGCCGGTTGTGCCCCGATCGTTACGGCGTTCGAAAAAGGTGACCGCTTCGCCGCAGAATTTCCGAACGCGCACACCACGGCGTCGGGTTTGCGAGTGCCGAAGGCGATTGGCGACTTTCTGATCCTCGATGCCCTACGTGCCTCAGGAGGAACAGCCGTGGCGGTGACGGACGACGAGTTGATCGATGCGACGAAGGAAATTGGTTCGGCAGAAGGAATCTTTTGTGCGCCTGAAGGCGCGGCGTGTTTGCCTGCATTGAAAAAACTTTTGGCGGATGGCTCGGTGAAAGCGAATGAGCGGGTTGTGCTCTTTAATACCGGTAGCGGAGTGAAGTACATCGAGAGTTTTTCGTGAAGCTTACAGAACCGCGCGCGGTAGCGAGGCGGTGCCAGGTGCAAGTTGAGTAACAGGATCCGCTCACTACGCCCGGTTCTGCAACGAATTGAAATGGAGAAGCAGTTGTTACCGATAGTCGTTGTATTTTTGTTTTGTCTCCTTTACACGGCGGCAATCGCCGCCCAAACCCAAGACCCAACAGAGGATGGGAAGCGGTCAGTCGATATTAACCTAGCTGTCGCCGAGCCTGAGGCGCGGACCCTTGTGCAGAACCTCGGCTTCGGCAAACGGATCGACGTAAAGCTGAAAGACGGATCGACAGCGAGTGGCCGGATCAGCGCAGTGGCAGTCGATCGATTTGTGGTCACAAGTGCGAAAGGCGCAGTGAAGCCGATTGCGTATGCGGAAGTCTCGTGCATCACCAGGCAAAACGAGAAGCTTGGCCTGTTCGATAAGCCTTGGGTTGGCATCATGTTCACGGCGGCGGGAGTGGGCACACTGATTGTCTTCGCGCTTGCGCTGTTCGACTAGCTGATGGTCACGATTCGGAATCAGAAATCGGGCGATGAAACGACTCTTGATAGCGGTAGTTAGCGGGTTGATGATCAATTTGTCGATCGCAATCAGCACGCCCGGACAAGCGCAAGCCGACGCTGAGCGCATCGCAAAGGTGAAGCAAACGGTTAACAAGATTGGTTCTGACGCAAATGTGAACGTCAAGTTCCTGGATGGAAGCACCGCGCAGGGGCGCATCACGATTATCGGAGATGCCTCGTTTGTGC
>JBKPPE010000360.1:0-8191 GCA_046733375.1 Acidobacteriota bacterium
GGTCAGACCCGTGCAATGATACGTCGCGCTGGACGTTCAAGAGGCATGAAACTGAGACGGTTCAATTTTGCGGTCTTGTTGCTCGCGACCTCGAGCTTGGGGGTTGTTGTCGCCGGCGCCAATCGCTGGCGCATCGCCTCGGAAGCTGAACTGCGGAAAGTCATTCCCGCGCGCGCGCCGGTTATGAAAGAAAACATCGAGACTGAGTTTCGGACTGCCTCAGGCGTTACCGACGGCCAGGGCAAATTCATTGCAGGCGTCGTAATGATTACGGCGGGCTACTCGGCTGAAGGAAAATACTCTCACTTCTTTATTACCCAGGTCCCGATCAAGATGGGCGATTTAAGTCTGAAAGCCGGCCAGTACGTCTTCGGTTATCAGCGCAAGAACGCCGATGCCATCGACGTCGCCTTTTATGAAGCTTCATCCGGGGATTCGCTGGGTAGCGTCGAGGCCCACGTTAATCGCAAAAGCAGCATGGTCCGTTCACTGTTGATCTCACCACCATCGCGAAACAAAGGAACCATTCAGATAGGCCGGTTTGTGTTTGATTACCGCCTCATGTGAGTCCGTGAAAAGATCAAGCACTCGAACGAACAGCGCCTCCCGTTATTTGCGAGCTTTCTCTTCGGCTACGGTCCTTCCCGTTTTTTTTTCCTGCATACTCCCAGGCATCGTCAGTTCAGAACAATCCGCATTTGAAAAACGCGAGGCCGCTTACCGCGCCAATAACATCGGCGTCGCGCTGCTGGAACAGTACAAGCCAAAAGATGCCGTCGAATCATTCCAGCGCGCGCTGACAATCGATCCGCACTTGCAGCTGGCTCAAGTTAATTTATGCGTCGCATTCTATTACCTTCAAGATTTGGCCAGCGCCCGCCGCGCGGCGCAGGCGGCGCTGGCCAGCAATCCGAAAGCCCCGCAGCCTCATTTCATCCTCGGGCTGATCGCCCGCGCTGATAATCGTTTTGATGACGCCCTCAGAGAATTTCAGAGCGTGCTTGCCGTCGACGATGAAGATGTGGCGACCAACGTGAACATCGGTCAGATTTACGTGCAGGAAAAGAAGTACGAGTTGGCCCTACAGGCTTTTCGCAAAGCTCTCTCCGCCGAGCCATACAACGAAACTGCGCTGTACAACCTCGGCATCGTGCTTACGCGTACCGGCGCCAGGGAGGAAGGCCGGCGCACACTCCAAAGGTTCCAACAGCTAAGCCAGAGCGGTGCCGGCACTCGTATCGGCACGAACTATCTCGAGAGCGGTCATTACGCCGAGGCGATCGTGTCTACCGGCGCTGAGGATGATCTCGTCGACCGCAAAACTCCTGAAGTAAGGTTCGCAGATGTAAGCGAACAGCTGCTGCCAAAGAACAACAGCGTGCAGCCAACGACTGGAGCGTCTGTTCGCTCCGCAAAGCAGAATCTTAATTCGCAATCACAAGCAATTGTGCTGTTCGACTTTAACGGCGATGGCGCCCTCGACATCTTCGACGCGTCCGTTCCTCCTCGCTTGCTCAGAAACGACCGCGGCAGGTTTACCGATGTGAGCGCCGGCTCGGGGCTGGTGGTGAGCGGCAATGATGGTTGTTTCGCAGCGATCGCTGGTGACTATGACAACGATGGGCGGATCGATCTCTTTGTCGTGTATGCGGCCGCTAACAGGTTCGTCCTCTATCACAACGACGGCGGTGGCCATTTTTCCGATCGAACCAAAGAAGCCGACATCACTGCGCCATCAGCGCAGAGTGCGCCTTACCTGTCCGCGGCCTTTGTAGATTTCGATCACGATGGCGACCTCGATATTTTCGTTACCGGCCCAACCAATGTCCTGCTGCGAAATAATGGGAACGGCACCTTCACCGGAATTACACAGGCCGCCGGCGTGAATGCGCATAGTTCTCCGGCAAACGGTTCTACGGTTGTCCCTACAGATTTTGATAATCGTCGCGACGTCGATCTTTTCGTGCTCGACCGGAAACAGCCGCCCATTCTCTTTCGCAATATGCGCGATGGAACTTTTCGTGATGTAGCGAAGGAAGCCGGTCTGGAAAACGACGGGGCTTTTTCGTGCGCGGCTGTGGGCGATCTTAATAAAGACGGTTTTACAGATTTTTTCATGAGTTCCGGCACGCACGCAGTGCTGGCCCTGAGCGACGGCCGCAATCATTTCAAAGTTTCCCGTGCGCCCGCCGGGACGAACGAGGCGCTCGCCGCCCAGTTCCTGGATTATGACAACGATGGACTGCTCGATCTGCTGGCCGTCACCGCGCGCGGCATTCGTTTGTGGCGCAATCTGGGAAACACTTTTGGGGAAGTCACCTCAACCTCGCTGCCCGCTTCATTCCGCAATCTGCGCCTTTCTGCTGAGACGCCTACGGCCCTGGTATCGGGCGACATCGATAATGATGGGGACGTAGATTTAATCGTGCGCCAGGCGGACGGCGTCCTGCACATTCTTCGCAACGACGGCGGCAACCGCAACCACTCAATCAGAGTCGATGTACATGGGCACATCAGCAATCGCAGCGCGGTTGAGGCGAAGGTCGAGATGCGGGGCGGCAGCCTCTATCAAAAGCTGGAGGTCTACTCGGCGTCGCCCGCGCCCGCGCCCAGTGATTTGATCTTCGGTCTGGGCAAGCGCGATAAGCCTGACGCAGTGCGCGTGCTGTGGCCCGCCGGAATTGTTCAGGCGGAAACTGAGTTTCCTGCCGCCTCGTCCGCCGGTCTCATTTCTTTGAACGTCACTGAGATCGATCGCAAACCATCGTCGTGCCCGTACCTTTATGCATGGAATGGTGAGCGTTTCGAGTTCATCACCGACTTCATGGGTGGTGGTGAGATGGGCTATCTCGAAAGCCCTGGTCACTACAATAAGCCCGACCCCGTCGAGTACGTTCGTCTTCGCAGCGATCAATTGAAAGATCATGACGGGCGTTATGAATTACGAGTGACAAATGAATTGGAAGAGGGGCTGTTTGTCGATCGTCTGCAGTTATGGGCCGTCGCGCATCCTGCCGGCACCGAGATTTATCCGAACGCGGGTATGAGCGACCCGCCAAAACCTTTCAAGCTGTTCGTTGCGAAAAATGCACGGCCTCCGGTGAGCGCGTTTGATGACAGAGGCCACGACGTACTCGAGTTGATCTCGCGCGTGGATCGCCGCTGGCCTGATGCTTTCACCACCGATCGCATCCGCGGTTACGCCGACAATCATACCCTCACGCTGAAATTAGCTGAGCCCTCGTTGAGGCTACGCGCCGGTCGCGTGCTGCTGCTGTTGACCGGCTGGACAGATTACGCCTGGTCGAGCGACAACGTCGCCGCCACGCAAGCTGGAAAAGAAATGCAGGCGCCGAGCTTGCAAGTGAAAGACGAACGCGGCCATTGGCGCACAGTGATCAAGGACATCGGCATTCCGGTCGGCAGACCGCAGACTGTTACGGTAGATCTCACCGGCAAATTTCTCAGCGCCAACCGTGAGGTGAGAATCGTCACAAATATGCGCGTGTACTGGGACCAGATTCTGGTTGATTCGTCAGGCGACGACTCGACGGTCCGGATCGCTCGGCTGGATCCAATTCGAGCCGATTTGCGCTGGCGCGGTTTCTCGGCTGAGACTTCACCAGACAATCGTGAGCCATACGGTTACGATTATGACCGCATCTCGTTCAGTTCGCCGTGGAAAGTTATGACTGGACGTTACACTCGCGAAGGCGATGTCCGCGAGTTACTCTTGCGCGGTGACGATATGTTCGTGATTTCGCGGCCGGGAGACGAGATCAGCCTCTCGTTTGATGCCTCATCGTTGCCGCCTTTGCCCGCGGGGTGGACTCGCTCATTTCTCTTGTATGCCGACGGCTTCAGCAAAGAGATGGACATCAATTCCGCGAGTCCCGACCAACTTTCGCCCTTGCCGTTTCATGGCATGAGCCACTATCCCTATCGATGGCCTGAGCATTACCCGCTCGATGCACAGCATCGCGAGTACCTGGACAAATACAACACACGCATAGTTACCGCGCAGGTTTCGGCACTGGTGGGCCTTGACGGGAAATAGTGCGTAGGCCGCAGGCGCGTCAAAACACCAGAGTCTGAATTGAGCGCGGCGGGCTATTCAATTCCGCGGCATTCCCGGCGACCCAAAGCCAATACGAGGCCGGTCTTTCACTGGCGTTCATTACGACCACTGCAATCTGGCCATCAGGATTTACGAATGCCGTGGAAAGCAGTTGACTGCGGCTGGGCGAACTGGCAATTCGCCGGGCGCCTGGCTTAATGAACTTTGAAAAGTGGCCGATGTAATAAAAAGAAGTCAGGTAAGTTATTTCGCCGGTCCTGGTATTAGCATGCACCGGGGCAAAGCAAAAATTGTCGACGTGGTTCGGGCCGCCGCGTTCATCCAGTAGAACGTTCCAATCGGTCCAGCCCACCGTTCCATTATTGAAATCGTTAATCATCGAGCGGCCGTAGCGTTCGCCAAACTTCCACTCGCCGATCCGCTGCGGATCAAACGCGTCGACACACCCTTCGGTGAAGATCAAGGGCTTGTCGGGAAACGTTTCGTGCACCAGCTTGACGTTGTCGAACATCGGGTCGCCGCCGCTCCAGGGCTCGTACCAATGATAGCCAATGCCCCAGACAAATTTTGCCGCTTGTGGATCGCTCAGGATCGTGCTCGCTCTTTGATAGATCAAATCGCGATTGTGGTCCCAGGCGATGACCTTTTTTTCACTCAGACCTTCACGTTTCAAAGTGGGGCCGAGATAATTCTTGAGAAAATCTCGTTCCTCTTCGGCCGTGTAAATGCAGGACTCCCATTTCTGAGTAGCCATCGGTTCATTTTGAATCGTCAAACCCCAGACGGGCACTCCTTCTCGCTGATATGCCTTGATGAATTTTGCATAATAATTCGCCCACGATTGATAAAAGTCTGGTTTCAATTTACCGCCGTGCAGAATGTCACCGTTATCTTTCATGAAAGCCGGCGGACTCCAGGGACTGGCAAAGATGTTGAGTTTGCCGCCGCTGGCCGCCAGCACTCGTTTGATGAATGGAAGGCGATATTTCCGGTCATGCTCGACGTTGAAAGACCGGAGCTCATGGTCACCCTCATCGACGTAGGTGTAGCTGCTGCTCGAGAAGTCGCAACTGTGAATATTTGTGCGCGCCAGCTTATAGCCGATGCCTTTCTGTTCGTCGAAGTATGCGTTCAGAATCTCACTCTGCTTTGCGGCCGGCAGCTGGGCGAATACTTCCGCCGCGGCGTCGGTCAAAGCCCCGCCGATGCCAAGAAATGTTTGAAACTGTCTGCGCGGATCAACAAAAACGCAGATCTGGGTTTCTTTTGGCTGGCCCACTGACTTAAACGTGGCAGTATCTGTGAGTGAGATTCTGTAATCCGTCTTGTCCGCCGTGGTGAAGACTTTGACGGGTTTGCCCGTAACCGGAACGGTCTTCGGCGTCTGTGATCGGTTTTCGCGTTGCGGTTTGCCTAAGGCGAACGACAGTTTGCTCGATGCCAGTGAGGCCGCTGACGAAACGAGCAGGAAGTTGCGACGATTAATTTTCATGGCGGGACGTTATCACACTCGACCGGAACGGCATTAAAACGCACTCGCCGCGGGCGAGTCACTTGCCAACGCTAAGCGATCACGCTGGCATGTGAAACAACTGAAATTTTTAATTAAAGAACACTAAGGCCAGGGCTGGCCTACCATGTGCGAGACATTACGCCTTGGCTTAATATCCCTGCGCCGCGCCCAGATCGTGAACGTGCCAGTAGACGCTTTCATTACTCATCTCGGGATGCTTGTGCAGGAACTGATTTGCCAGTGATAAGGCGCTTGGATCGTCTTTAAGATCGGCGAAGATCTTCGCCTCGCGTTTCGCGTCATCGGTCCGCCCGATCTTGCGATAAATGAGCATCAGGTTGTAATGGGCGCCGACGTCTTCGGGATCGATGGCCAGAATTTTTTGGAAGCAATCGAGCGCGCCGTCATAATCGCGTTTAATCTTACAGAGCTCGCCGAGCTGTTGCAGCGAAATCCGGTCGCGCGGAAACATTGTCAGCACCTGTCTGATGTTCGTCTCTGCCTGATCCAACTGGCCACGTTTTACGAAAATTCGCGCCTGTTGAAAGAGGGCGCGTGCCAAATTCGGATTCGCTTTGACGACACCGTCGAGAATCGTCGCGGCTTCGTCGTATTGCTCCAGCTCGATGTGGGCCATGGCCCGATTCACCAAAGCCATCGCTCGATACTTCTCATCCAATTCCGCTGCACGGGTAAATGCCTCAATCGCTATCGGGTATTGCCGCTGATCCAAGGCCGCGATTCCGTAATTATTCCAACGCCGCCAGTCTGGTACGGCCGTCTTATTGTTGGGATCGGCAGGGATCGCCGGGTTGTCACCAATCCGGATCGCAGCTTCGGCCGTGGCCATCGAGACGATGGGATAGTCTACAGACTTGCCCAGCGCGTAGTCGCTAAAGACGCGGGTGAAGCGGCGATAACGAACCCGCGCGGTGAGGTGCATCGCGCCACTAAAGTTTTGCGGCACTTTGAATTGATAACGCGCTACGTCGGAACGGCCCGATGCGATCTGGTTGTTCTGCGCAAAGATGCGCGTGCGCCAGATATGATGTTTGTCGTTGTAGCTGCCGTCGGCCTTTACCAGATACGTCTTGTAGTTGTGCGCCGACTCGTCGAGATATCCGTCCGGCTTGATGAAACCAGACTGATACAGGACTTTGCCGCTATCGTCGCTCACCTTGAATTCAATGTAGGCTTCGTAGAAGTCGCGCAGTTCGGGCGGGAATGAATGGCCGATATTCTTGTTGGTGATGACGACTTCAGCGGTCAGGCGGTCGCCTTCGCTCAGGCTGAAATTGCTGTGGTTCAGCGGCGCGATAAGTTCTTCCGTACCCGCACCGCGGGCCCGGCGCCGAATGGCAAAGATATCCACCCCTAATTTGTCGTCTTCCAGAAACTTCGTGACGGCGTCTAACTGATCCTTCCATTTATAGAACGTGGGGATCGCCGTGTTCGCCGTTGCCCATCGATGCGACGCCAGGGTTCCGTTCTTTGCCGAGACATCGAAGAGAGGCGCCGCCTCACGCTTCATGTGACAGGTGTTGCACGTCTCTTTGTCGCGCACGTAGAAGGGGTGCGGCGACTCTTTCGAAAATGAAGACTGCTGCAGCTCGTCGGCAACCATGAAAGCGCGCAGAAATTTGTAGTCGTTTAGTTCGCGCGGGACTTGCGATTTGTGACAGGCGCCACAGAATTCCGGCGTCTTCAAAAGCGGCCTCATCATCGCTCGGCGATGCGACGGAATATCATTGAGGATCTGCTGATCAGTTACACCCGCCAGCAGACGGGTGCCATCTTCCATGACCAGCAACGCCGGTTCGCCCATGACGTAACCGCCAATGCCGCGACTGTTCGCCGCTTGAATGGAATGGCATGCGATGCATGAGACCCCATCATCATCGAACGGCCGCTTCACGTGTGAGTTTTTAGTGAGCGCGCCGGCGAACAGAGCCGCCGGGTTGTGACAGGATTCGCAGTGACGAGTGAATTCAATTCCCTTCTGCGTCTGAATGTCTTTGACGTTCTTTTGGTAGAAAGGCTCACGAAAGGCATTGCCGTGCGCGGACTGGCGCCATTGCGCGTGCGCGTCGGTGTGGCAATTGCCGCAGCGCTTCGCCGGAACAAACATTTCACCCGGGATGAAGGTACCGGTGGTCGTGCTCGCATTGCTGGGTGAAAAGGGGTTAGGGCCAAACTTCAAATCGTAGTTTTGCGAAATTTGGGCGGCGTACTCCGAGTTCGGCGCGCTTGGCTTTGTCTGGGCATGACTGCCGAACCATGAATGCGCGCACGCCAACGCGAACATTGCGACCAGCATCCAGCTGAGTCTGTTCATAAGTCGACGGCCGCGCATTCCTTTCAGCATGTAGTTAACTAATACAGGCATTCGACCAAGTCAAGAACCGTGACAACGGCTAGCGCGTTGAGACTCCCGTGCCTTCAGTCACCGTCAGCTTCCGATCTATTCCGGGAATCTTGACTGTCTCCAACGTGCCATCCGGCCACTTAATTTCGAGCTTATCAACGCTGGTAGCGGCACCCAGACCAAAGTGCAGGGTCATATCATTTTGTGAAGCATAGCTTCCGCCGCTGATCACATC
>JBKPPE010000361.1:0-2895 GCA_046733375.1 Acidobacteriota bacterium
CGGCCGTCCCGCCCGTGAATCACGCGCAGGGTGCGCGTGCCACCTCAAAACTGAGCCACTTCCGGCGTGACTCATTAGTGTGTTCGGTCTTCAGACCTAAGGGTGGAGGTTTGCGACAATCAGCCGCGAAGCGGCGAACTGTAATAGCTCCGGGCAAGTGAGCGTAGCGAGCGCTGCCCGGGGATCACATCCCCGAATGAACCGAGCCCGCGAAGCCGGCGAAAGAAGTTGCGCATGACATCGCTCATTCCTTAGTGCCAAAACGCGCAATTGCGACCTGTGGGTAAGAGATTGATTTGCCTGCCAGCAAACTGGCCGGCAGATTCATTAGATTTTGATCGAAAAACGCTCTCGTATAATCTCGGACCGCTTGTAGCGTTCGCGCCCTCTCTATGTATTCCTTTGACGTCGTCGACGAGAGCAGCGGGTTATCTGTAAAACTGCTATGCGACGCGCCGCGGACTGAGACCACGTAACTCTCCACCGGCATCGTGTCCAAAAAATGATAAGCGCGCCGTTGCCGCCTTCGATCATACACTTCGTACTCCGTTCGGGTCAGTGCCATGACTTGTAATGTCTCTTTGGTCACCGAATCGGTGTGGCCAAGAAACATGAAGGGCCGCGAAAGCTTGCCGTGCGTTGGATCAAGAATCAGCACTTGCCCGAGCAGCAAGCCGTCCTGATTCAGGCAAGCCTTGAATCTCTTATCCGCCTGACAAACCATCGGCGCAATCGCCCCGCCTAACGAATGGCCGAAGAAGCCGAGCCTATTCAGGTCCAATCGCGCGTTGAATCTGCCTGACCAATCAGCATTCAGGCCTCGCATCTGATCCACCGCGAAAGATACGTCTGCGACCATTACTCGTAATTGGGTGAAGATGAACTCTTGGCGGTCGGGACTGTCCCCGGAAAACGCCCACTCCCATTTGTCGCTCCATCGCGCGACGCGCCCGTCGGGGAAGACTACCGCCTGATTGTCGTAAGTGTGGTCAACGGCGGCGACGACATAACCGTGGCTCGCTAGTTCCTCTAGCTGCGCGGTGTAGCGGGTCGTGTTTTCGCCGAGACCGTGACTGAATACTACGACAGGAAAAGATCGAGGCGTGCGTGGCAGCGCCGCTTGCTCGAATGCGTGAGATTTGCGGGATGCCGGCAGCGGCGCCGCGGATGCGCCGTTTATCAACGCGTAAGATGGAAAATAGTCCGCCAGCGCAAGACCTCCCACGTTGCCCGCGGGATACCAGAGCGTCACCATCAATTCGCGTCGCGCGTTCGGGTCATTACTAAAAGTCTCAGCGCGCGCCGGGTCTTTCCAGTAGAAAGTCGTCCGACCTACGACAAAATTACCGGTGGGCGACGGCAGGTTAGCCCTCAGCTTCCGGCCGTTCTGTTCTGGCGGGTTCGTTGCGGTTGCGCTCGTGTCAGATTCGCGTGTGAATTGAGGTGCCAGCCGGGCATCCGGCTGTGAATGCTTAACGGCCCATTCTCCAATGTAGATACGCTGTCCGGCGCGCCACATCTCATATGTCCCTTCGATCTTGTTGTGGGAGACCGTTCCGCTAAAACGCATCTGCCTGTTTTCATTATCAACGGCCACAGCGAAGGAGATGTTTGTGCCATTCACCATAAGCTCGCGTACGGAAAATGTGTTCTCACCGTCAAGTTCCGGAAATTTGCACACCGCGCTCCACTCTCCGCCCTGGTGGCTGAATGTGAGTTGGAGCGCGCCCAGCCCGGTTGGCGTTTCGTTGAATCCCTTCCACGTCCCACCGAGGTCGGTCGCTAAGGGCATGGCATGCAGGCCGAATGTGAGGACTACGAGAATGCAAATCGGTCGACCCATTTTCATCATCGCATCACGCCAACTAAACGTTCATGGGCACATTCAAGTCACAACGTTTGATAGTCTCGAATAAATCGCTTATCGAAGAAACAGATACCTATGGTCAACATTGACGCGACAGCGATGCCGGCGATGCCTGCGACAAATCCAAACAGCGGGTTTGCACCTATAACAAAGAACGCAGTCAGCGGTCCGATCGCGTTGAGTATTCCATGGAATGCACTTGGCGCGAGAATACTCTTTGACTTAAACCGACAATAGGCCATCGGGAAAGACAGAGTCGAGGTAAACAGCGTCATCATAAATATTCCCGTTATCGGATGGCCCGGGTAGTTGTGCCCTTGCGCGATGATCGGCGCGTGCCATAATCCCCAGATCACGCCAATAAACAAGTTGCTTCTGAGGAATCCCCAGCTTTGCGTCTCTCTCAATAACAATCCGCGCCAGCCCAGCTCTTCTCCAAGAGTGAAGGGAAGACTAATTGTAAAGCCGGCAATGGAACCCTGCACCAACGCCAGCAGAAAGATAACCACCGGCGGGATGGGTGCATGTTCGGGAAGCGGACCAAAAGCGCCGTGCGTAAACATGGTGACCTGATGCAAGAGAGCCGATTCGCTGAAGTCAATCCTGCCAAAAAGAGTTACTCCGGATATGTTTCCCAAAATGCCGATGACCACAAATGATCCCAAGACAATGAACCAGACAACTCCGACGGTGGTGATCAGAAGCCAACGCCACGATAAGTGCTTGAGAGTGAATCCGTATGACTTCAACGTCCCGCGATATACCACCTTCTGTAAGATCAAAGTGGCATAAGCGGGCGCAGGCATATAACAAACTGCGATAATCACGATACTGAGGAGCGAGCCGTATCGCACGTGAAGCAGGTACGCGACCAGGGCCACCGACCAACTAATCAGGAAGGCTAAGAGAATAAATTGTCTGACTTTTTTGTTGGGCATGTTCGGGAAAAGAGTGGCTGTGTACGCGTCAAGCAGCCGGGAGCGACGACAGTTTAGCCCCGCGTGAGCGGCTCTCTAAGTATCGGGGAC
>JBKPPE010000362.1:0-5579 GCA_046733375.1 Acidobacteriota bacterium
CCCGGGAGCGGGCGCGTTTTTTGAAGGTTCTGGCGCGGGCGCCGCGCTTCCCGCTGCCGGCATCATGCCGGGCGGCAGTTGAGAATCTGATTTATCTGGCATTGTTGTATGACCTAAGACTGAATGAATTGAGAAAAGCGTTTCGCAGTACTGAGACGTACGATCGGGGATTGCGAAAACGGCGAGATTATACAGATAGGTGGAATGACTGAGAAGCCATTCCACCTGTCTTGGGCTCAGTACCACCTGCGGTAGCGGGTGGTTGATCTGCAGATTACTCAGTCGCGGATTTGAATCGATCAACCGCCCGCTACCGCAGGCGGTTCTGACTTGATCGTTACGGGCAGCTCTGCCAGCAATACTGGTAGCGGTAATACCAGCGATGTCCGATGTGAATCCAGCAGATGCAGATGTTGCTGTACGCTTGCACATCAGCCTTATCGATTTCGATGCCGCCGGCGATTTCCTCGCCTTCACCAACGCGGGCTTTACCTTCTTCGTACGAGGTCTGCTTCGCCTCTACGGCTTCATATTTAGCGAGTTCTGAGTCGGGAATGTCATACGCTTTCGCTGACTCCCCTTTTTTCGGCAGCGTAGTTACTAACGGCATAGCACTTTTCTCCTTGGTAGAGTTTGCGGCGAATACTCACCGCGATAAATCCGAGTAACGTAAAGAGCGAGGTTTAGTAGTTTGGATAAGTTAGCAATCAGAAGTTCGCGACCCGACAGGGCCAGCCGATCGAGCGCGAACTTCCAATGCGTGAATCGCAACCTTACGGTTACGGGCAATCCTGCCAGCAGTACTGATAGCGGTAATACAAAACGCCGCGCCACCAGAAGTAGCAAATACAGATGTCGCTGTAGGCCTGCACATCTGCTTTGTCGAGGTCGACGCCCGCGCCGAGTTCCTTACCACCGGCGATCTTGTCTTTCGCTTCGTCGTAGGTGGCCTTGGTGCCCTCTACGGTCTCATATTTCGCCAGATCGGCATCGGGAATGTCATAGACCTTCGCTTGTCCGCCCTTTTCGGGCATAGTGCTTACGAGAGCCATAAACTGTTCTGTTCTCCTTTCAAGATATGGGGCAAAACCCCTGTTGTTCATTCAGTGTCGCTTTTCAATGCCAAGTCACGTTTGCCTGGCAGCGAGAGAATCCCAAACGCTGATTTGTTAGCAGATGCGCTTTCGGTTCTCGATCGCCTAAGACGGAGTGCCGGTTGAGTTTTGCGAAAGTGGAATTGCTGTTTCCGCAAGGCCGCTGGTCGGCCGTTTTACCCGGTTAGTCTTCCGGCCCAAATCGCACAAAATACCGCCTTCTGAAAGCGACGTATGACGCATAAATTGCAGAAGACTGCGGTTTGAGCGCGGGCATCCTACCAGCAAGTCGGCGAATTTACAAACGATTTTTCGACAAAATGACGGCGGCGATTTCGCGGATTAGCCAAGGCAATCGGCAAGCGTCCGTTGGAAGTTTTCATCGTCCGGAGAGAATGCAAAAGACCGCACGATTCCCGTGCGATCAATCAGGGCGAGCATGGGCAGCGCCGTTGCGCCGTACGCGGATTGAACAGATTCGTCGTGTGCGACGCCGACCGGAAACCGGATTCCGTGTCGATTCGTGAACTCGCGAATCAGCGTCACTTCCTGTTCCTGCGCTTCAGCAGTGCCGCCGTAAGCCATGAAGTATCGCGTCAACGCGAGCACGTTCAAATTCTGCGGCGCATGCCGAGCGTGCAATTGCTTGATTTTGGGAAACAGTTGTTCGCACGGTTTGCACCAGGTCGCCCAGAATTCGAGTAAAACAACCTGATTCTTCAAGTCAGCGAGCGTCAACGATTCGGTATTCAGCCACTTGTGAATCTGCAGTTCCGGCGCAGGCTCTCCGATCAATTTCAAACGTGTGTGCAAGTCTTTCAGTTGCACGAGGCCACGAAACGCCATGCGCTTCTCATCGTCCGTGCCGCTTGCTTTGATTCTCTGAAAAGTCTCCTTCGCGAGGCCAAACTCCGCCGCGAGTCGCTGAATTGCTTCCTGTGGATTTCCCGCGCTCACGGAAAACTCCGCCAAAGCCATCGCGAGACTGACGCGCTCTTTGAACTCATCCAGATCAGATGCTTTTGAGATGTTGGCGAGCGCTTGCTCCAGCCGTTTTATTCCAGCTTCGTTGTTGCCAGCGCGAGCCAGCTCGTGCGCTTCTTCGATCGCCTGTACGACTTCGGGGCGCAGGTGCGCGGGCATTGATGGATCCGGAGCGGGTGATGAAACTGAGTTCATAGTTGGACAACTGCGAAATTGAAATTAGGAAAGCATCGACATCCTACTGACGCGTGCGGCCCGAGTCAAAATCGGAGTGGCATGGATCACATTCACGGGAGGTCCTCTATCTCGAACCCTAATTGTGCTGTTCGTACCTTGTTGCGAGATTTCCTCTGCGCACCGCTGCGAAATCCTCGGCGTCCTCGGCGGTTTGTGCTCCTAAAATGAAAAGTTAACCGCAGAGTAACGCTGAGGGTATTCGCAGAGGTACACAGAGGAAGAAAACCGGGGTACCACCAATTTACGATCGCGATTGCAGAAACTGTTGCCGTCTGTATAATGCCGCTTCGCATCGAGGCAGCGCGATAAGAAAACCCGCACTGCGCGGATAGGACAAACTCAAAAATGCCAGACGATTCAATCGTAAATTCAAGTGGCTCGGCTTCAGAAGACGCAATCGCGACGAAGATTCGCGAATCACTCGACGGAGTCGATTTATCGAATTCTTTGTCAGTACCAATCCGTCAAGCGATCGACGATCTGCTGGAGGTTGCACAGAACGCGGTAGGCTCTGCCGATGCATCCGTACTCGTCCGCGATGGACGGGAGGGAGGTCTAAAGTTTTTGGTCGCCGTTAGTGAATTGGAAGAGGCGCTGCTGAAAGTGAGGATTCCTCCGGGAAAAGGTATCGCGGGTCTGGTTTTCTCGAGCGGCCAACCGATGGCCGTCAACGACGTCAGTGCTGAAGGTTCATTCTGGTCAGGCGCCGACGAAGCAGTGGGTTTTAAGACGGTGACCTTGCTCGCGACACCTTTGCGGACCGCACACGAAACGATAGGTGTACTCGAGTTCGTCAATCGTCCGGGTGAACCGCCGTATCCGCCCTTCACTCCTGAAGAGATGGACGATGCGGCGCGCTTCGCAGACGCGATCGCCAGACTCGTTGACTCGTATGAACTTGCTTTGGTGGTTGAGTCACTCTTCACGCGCACGATCAGAGCCTCCGACGATGAAAGCAGCGATGACAAGACAAAATGGCTGAACGGTCTCGACGCGGCTCCTGAACATCTTGACCTAGTGACTTTGTGGATGAGTCTCCGCGAGATTGTTTCAGAAGGCGATGCGGAACGCGAGATGTTGCGCGACTTGCTGGCTGCGCTCGCACGGTTTACTGACAAGCGTTCAGCGAGTTCAAACTATTTCAATTTCTAATTATCCTGACTGGAGAAGTAAGTATGGCGCAGTTAGAAACTGCTCTCGGTTCTGACCAATCGCTGCTTGACCTTTGGTCAAACATTCAAGGGGACGAACTTTGGAAAGGTCGCACCGGTCGCGGCGTGCGCGTTGGCATCGTCGACAGTGGAATCGATACGGCGCATCCGGAGCTCGCCGGCAAAATCAAAGCTTCATATCAAGCGATGAACGAGGGCGGCCAAATTGTCTTCAAAGAATCGACCTCCGGGGACCAGGCCGGACATGGGACCGCCTGCGCCGGCATCATCACCAGCGTCGCGTCCGACGTTGAAATTACCAGCATCAAAGTTCTCGGACCGACTGGCTCCGGTACCGGCGAAATGTTTTTGATGGGTGTTGATTTCGCGATCAAGCAGAAACTGCAGGTCGTGAACTTGTCACTCGGAACCACGAAGCGCGACTTTTGGATGCCGATGCGCGAGCTACTCGATCGCGCGTACCGCGAACGCGTCATGCTGGTTGCCGCGGCCAACAACTTGCCGCAGCTGAGCTCACCTTCAATCCATTCTTCGTCGTTGATTTCGGTGGTAAAAAGGGCTGGCGGCGATCCCTTCAATTTTGGTTTTCAATACGGTGAGGTTATCGAACTTGTGGCTCCGGGCGTTCAGGTTGAAACAACATGGCCCGGCGGCGGCCGGCGCCAAATGACGGGCAACAGCTTCGCGGCGCCCTACATAACGGGCGTCATCGCACTTCTTTTGGAGGCGCGGCCTGACCTGACGCCCTTTCAAATCAAGACAATTCTCTACGCGATCGCCCAGAAAAATCAGGCGGCCTCCGCGGCTTCGAGCACTCCCGTCTAGTCGCGTTCGCCGCGACGAGAGTCCTCTAAGTGCCCCAATTTGATGTAACTTTTTTCTGTAGCCCAGGCGTTTACGCCTGGGTGAGAAAGCGGAGATGCCATGAAGCCCCATTAAATGGGGCTTTGCAATTGATCTTCTTCTTCATTTCCCAGGCGTAAACGCTAGGCTACAGGAAGTCGTTCAAAATAGCGCAGCACCGTCCCCTAAGTTCGCTAGCACTCGCAAGAAGTTTTTGCTAAAATCCGTCCTTAAATAAACCACCCGAACCTCGGGAAAGTTAATTAATTAGGAGGAAGTAGTAAGTATGGCGACAACGATTCGTCCGTTACACGACCGCATTATCGTCAAGAGATTGGACGAACAAGAGCAGATGCGTGGCGGGATTATCATCCCCGATACCGCCAAGGAAAAACCGCAGCAAGGCGAGGTAATCGCCGTCGGCGAGGGCAAGTTCCGTGACGATGGAACGCGTCAAGCACTCGATGTGAAGACCGGCGATCGCGTGCTGTTTGGAAAGTACAGTGGGTCGGAAGTGAAGATTGATGACGAGGAATACCTCATCATGCGCGAGGACGAAATCCTCGGCGTTTTCACAACCACCGCGAAAGCAAAATCCGCCGGAAAGTAGCCGGCGGAAACCCTACCGTCAGGGAGGGTGCTAAAGAATTTACACGAACTTAGATTTTCAGGAGGCAGAAAGAAGAAATGGCAGCAAAGATGGTAGTTCACAGCGAGCAAGCGCGCCGCTCGATTCTCGAGGGCGTGAACACGCTGGCTGAAGCAGTGAAAGTGACGTTGGGTCCGAAGGGCCGCAACGTAGTGCTCGACAAGAAATTTGGTTCGCCGACGATCACCAAAGACGGCGTGACCGTCGCAAAAGAAATTGAACTCGAAGATAAGTTGCAAAACATCGGCGCGCAGATGGTGCGCGAAGTCGCTTCCAAGACTTCCGACGTGGCCGGCGATGGTACGACCACCGCAACTGTTCTCGCCCAGTCAATTTTTCGTGAAGGCTTGAAGACTGTGGCCGCGGGCGCAAACCCGATGGCGCTGCAACGTGGAATCCAAAAGGCGACTGAAAGGGTCGTCGAAGAAATCAAAGGGATGTCGAAGCCGGTGAAGGGCGACGCAATTGCTCAGGTCGGCACCATTTCCGCGAACGGCGACAGCACGATCGGGGAATTGATCGCGGAAGCGATGAACAAAGTCGGCAAAGACGGCGTCATCACGGTCGAAGAAGCCAAGACGATGCAGACCGAACTCGAAG
>JBKPPE010000363.1:0-4112 GCA_046733375.1 Acidobacteriota bacterium
CGGCGCAACGTGATTCAACGCCATCGTCAAAGGTTCTGCTTGTTCCGTCGCCAGGCGCTTGACTAACTCGCCGTAAGGCATCGCACCGGTGAATACGGCGGCGACCACGACATAAAAGACCGTGCAGATCAATAGGGAGGCGATGATTCCAATGGGCAGATCTCTAGCCGGGTTCTTCGTTTCTTCGGCGACAGTCGAGACTGCGTCAAAGCCGATATAAGCAAAGAAGACGACGGCCGCTCCAGCGAGCGTTCCTCCCCATCCAGCTGGCTGAAACGGGTGCCAGTTGCTCTCCATCTTTGACGGCGAGACGAAATAAAAGAGCGCGCCGATGAAGAACAGCAACACGAGGATCTTAATCATGACCATTCCGGCATTGAATCCCGCGGACTCTTTGATTCCCCACACCAGGACGATCGTGATCAGCGCGACGATGCCAAACGCGAGCAGATTGAACACGATGGGATAGCCAAAGATGTGCGGCGCGTTTTCCAGTAACCCCGGAATCTTTCTAGCCGTGCGAAAGTCAGTCGCCAACCAATCCGGAATGTTGATCCCAAAGGCATCCTGCATGAAGGATCGGAAGTAATTCGCCCAACTGATCGCGACAGCGACATTCCCGATTGCGTATTCGAGCATCAAGTCCCAGCCGATGATCCACGCCACCAGTTCGCCGAGCGTCGCATAGGAATATGTGTAGGCCGATCCGGAGATGGGAACCATCGCGGCCATCTCGGCATAACAGAGCGCGGTGAAAGCGCACACCACCGCGGTGATCACAAACGAGAGCATCAGCGATGGCCCGGCGCCAGGCCGCGCCGCGTCTCCAGCAGCCGCTGTTCCCACGGTCGCGAAAATTCCCGCGCCGATAATTGCGCCGATACCCAACAACGTAATGTTGATTGGGCCCAGCGTGCGCTTTAGTTTGTGACCTTCTTCCTGAGCGGACGCCAGAATGTCGTCGAGGTTTTTGGTGCGAAAGATGCCGCGTAGCATGGCTGCGGAGAATAACAGGCAAAGCGCCGACTGCCAAGAGCAAAGAGCCAAGGGCAAAGGACTTAGCGCTAAGCGCACCATGGATTTACCCCCTGTCCCTGGCCCTTGGCGGTTCGCGCTCAGCGCTTTGCCCTTTGCTCTTCGCTCTTGTTAGACTCGCAGCGCTTCCGCATCGAAACATGAAAACGAAAAACGCCCCATCGCGCCTTCTGTATCAAGATCTCGATACGAGTTTCGTCAATCTCTGGGCGCTGCTTCGTTACCTGTCGCAGCAGTCGATTGTCGGTCGGGTGCATGTCGACCTGACGGATTACTCGGCCGACGTGTTTCTCGACGGCAGCGAGACGCCGTTAGTGCATGAGATTGATCGCGCCGCGGGCACTGACGTCGTTGAAGAAGCCGCATTGCATCGGCTCGTACTGCGCGTACGCGAATCGCCGGGAAAAATTTCTGTTTACGAAGGCGCGAAGGAAGCAGTCGCGCCGCAACGCCGGTCTTCGGCATCGAGCGCACAGGTTCCGGCCGCGGCACCGCCTGAATCGATGCGATCGTCTGACGCAAAAGACGCGGATGATGTGTTGACGGAAACAACTCTGGTGCAGGAGTCGACGCCAACGGCTGGGACAGGAGACCCCATCAAATTGAGCGGCGAACTTATCGCTGCGGTCGAACATGCGGCGACTGCTCAAGCTGCAAATTTCGCCGAACTATTTCAGCAAACGCGCGTCGCGCTCGGTGATGATTATACGTTTCTCGATCCGATGAGTGGCGTGCTTGATTATAAAACTTCATCTGTGAGTATTAAGGGCGGAAGCCTTCCCCAGGGATTTGTGGCGGGCATCTCTGAAGCGTTGCGTCACGTGGTCGATCAGCTTGCCACCGGCGACCGCGCGCGTCGCACGCGCGAACGCGTCGCGCTTGAATTGGCTCGCGTGGCGCGAAAGAATCGCGACGGGATCGACGCGTCGGGATTCAAGGAACAGCTTGATCGGATCGCGGGAACGAAAGTTCTCTAAAGAATGTAGTTGGAACTTTGATCTTTGTACTTTGTATTTGCTTTTTCAAAGTACAAAGTACCAAGCACAAAGTACAAAAATCATGAGTTTCAGAAACATTCTTTTTCCGACTGATTTCACACCGCACGCTCGGTCGGCTTTGAAGTATGCGGCGGCTTTCGCCCGCGCGGGTCATGGCCGCGTAATTCTGTTCAACGTGCAGCCGGCGCACGTGCCGCCAAACTTGATGACGCTGCCTGAACGCGTGCTTGAAGACACTGAGAACAGTTGGCTGCTTCAGTTGCGCAAACAAGTGCACGCGCTACTCAGTGATCCGTTGTTCGACGGATTAGAAGTCGAACCGGTCATCGTCGAAGGAGAACCCGCCAGTGAAATCGCGCTGGCGGTTCGCGACTACGATGTCGATCTTGTGACTGTCGTTACCCGTGGCCGTCGGGTCCTGGCCCGCGCTCTGTTCGGCTCGACCGCGGAAGAGATCATCGCCGCCGCTCCTTGCCCCGTACTGACGATTCGTCCGCCCCAACACGACTTCGTCGAACATCGTGAGGGCAAATCCGAGATCCATTTGAACCGGATTCTGCTGGCCACAAACTTTCGTCCCACGTCGTTTACCGCCATGCAGAAGGCTCGCGAGCTTTCGGAAACAGTCGGCGCCGAATTTCATGCAGTTTACGTTATTGGCGACTACTTCGAACAAATCTCTCTGTTGTTCCCGGATGAAGGCACCTCAGCGCTTTCGCGAATGCGCAGCGAAGTTCAGGAAAGAATGGAGGCATTCGCTCGCGAGCGTGGCGCGCAAGTGAAAGTTCACGTTGCTGAAGGTCGTCCTTATGCGGAAATCGTGGGACTGGCGGCTGAGATTGATGCCGATTTGATCGTGATGGGCACCAGCGTTCATGCGTCGCTGTTCGGCGGCGCGCCGGCGCTTGGTTCAGAGATCGAACGGGTACTGCGCAATGCGCCGTGTCCTGTCTTGTGTGTGCCGTCTGGGCGAGTCGTGACGCCACTCCCATCATTTGCTCGCCAGCAGCCGGTACCGCAGACGTGAATCAGTAATCAGTAATCAGTGATGAGAACCGAGAACTGAGGACTGAGGACTGAGGACTGAGGACTGAGGACTTAGAAACTCCTGTCTCCTGCTGTCTGGCTTCTGCCGTCTGCCTCCTGCCGTCTGCCTCCCGCCTGCTACCTCCTGGCTACAGGTGCCTCCTTTTCATCAAGCCCTCAAAGTTGTAGATTATTGGCAAGTTCGTCCATTTCTTTAGGAGAGCTTATTTAATGCGCAATCTTCTTATTTATTCGTTCGCTGGCGTTGCCGTGGCTCTGCTGCTGCTCGGCTGTAACTCGCAAGAAGGATCGGTCACGAAACTGATCAGCCAATCGAAATCGCCGACGCCGCTGCCCCAGCAGGTACACAATCCCGCCGACGACGCGCGTCGCATCACGGCAGAAGAGCTCTACAAAATGTACGAGAAGAACGAAGTTCTGATCGTCGACACCCGAAATGATGCGGCATTCAAGCAAGGCCACATCAAAGGGGCGATTCTGATTCCATCGAACGAGGTCGCCGCTCGACTCGGCGAACTGCCGAAGGATAAATTCATTGCGACCTACTGTACTTGACCGGCCGAACACACGAGCGCCGGTGCGGTGCTCACACTCAACCAAAACGGATTCAAGAATGCGGCAGCGCTACTTGGTGGATTAGACGCCTGGAAGAAGTTGAATTATCCAGTCGAGGGAACAACACCCTAAAAAAAGTGATGAGTAATGAGTAATGAGTAATGATTAGAGCGTTCCTGCTTGCTTGTTACTCATTACTCGTTTATCGGTACAAAATGAAAAACTGAGTTGTTCAACTCAGTCAGTCCTCAGTCCTTAGTCCTCAGTCTTTAGTCCTTAGTCCTCATCACTCATCACTATCCTTTTATCTCCCTCTCGTCTGGTGACTCTTTGCCGATCCAAATATTCGAGTAGCGGAATGGCGTACTTGCGTGAGATGTTCGCTAGCTCTTTAAACGCCGTCACATTGATCGCACGATCCGGTCTGTCTCTTATACACATCTGACGCTGCCGACGAGGTGTCACCGGTGTAGTTCT
>JBKPPE010000364.1:0-5092 GCA_046733375.1 Acidobacteriota bacterium
CTTTGAAGGATCTTCCGGAAACCAAAATACGACGATGTCGCCCCGATAGATATGCGGCGCCCAGTTGTAGTCGTCGTAATAAATCAGCTTGTTGACGAAGATGCGCTCGCCGTCGTGCAGGTAGGGAAGCATCGAAGTGCCTTCAACTTTGACCGGCTGGATGATGAAGACCATCACCAGCGCCAGCACCATCAGCGCGAAAATCAGATCGCGAAACAGCAGCCGCGACTCCTGCCAAAAGTGCTTGCGCGCCGCTTCTTTCGGGCGATGCACTTCGATGTCGCGATCGTCGTTGATGTCGATGGTGCCGAACGGCGGAGCTGAGGATTGCTTTCCAAACATGCTGACTGCTTAGTTGCGACAAGGCGGCGCGGTGGCTGCTCGTCGCGCGCAAATCCGAGGTTAGCCGCCGCTTGCTTGCGTGTCAAACCTCATACCTCCGCGCTTGCCGGATAACTAATTGCCGGCAATAGCTTGACAGCGTTTGATGACGCTTCTTATCATCCGACACGTTAACTATTTCACTCCAAACCAAGTGCAGAGCGTCGCCACGTTGCGATCGGAGGTCAGCACCATGATCAAACTGGATATCATCAATCGTCTCGCCGATCAGACAGGAATTCCGAAACTGAAAGCCGAGCAGGCGGTCGACGCGTTGTTCAATTCGATGAAGGAGGCGCTGGCCCGGGGCGACCGCATCGAATTGCGCGGCTTTGGCGTGTTCGTCGTGAAACCGCGCAAGCGCGGCATCGGACGTAATCCGCGGACTGGCGAAGAGGTTGCGATTCCGTCGGGCAAAACGATTCGTTTCAAGCCCGGCAAAGAATTGCAGGCGCACGAAGAAGGATTAGCGGACACATAATTAGTCCGGCAAAGCCGATCTAACGCGAGCCATGATCTTCGCGCTAGCGTCGTCAGGCGCCGGATGTTCATAGAACGGTGACCTAATCAAGACTATCCGCCTGAGTGAAAGCGGGCCGCTTTCATTCAGGCGGTAAGTTTTTCTAGGCCACTGAACTATAAATATTTCGCGTCTAACGGCGCGCAGGAAGCGCACAACGGCTGAAGCCAGGCAATACTTGCTGACTAAACCAGAATGGCTGATTCAGACAATGGTCAACACGCAGGTTTCTCAACTACGCTGGTAACGGAGAGGCGTGGCTACCAGAAACCGACGGCGAAGCAATGGATGCTTCATATCAGTCTGTTTCTGCTGACCATCGTCACGACGACGTTGTGTGGAATCGTTATGTCGTTGCCGGAGATGGGAACAGCATCTTCGACTGGAACCGGCGGATTCGCGGGGTCGCTCTGGCTGATCCCGTGGTACTACGTGCAGGCGGTAATTGAGATCGCTCGATTTGGGTTATCGCATCCGCCGGTCCTTGTTCAGGGATTGATCTTCTCAGGATCGTTGTTGGCGATTCTTGCTTCCCACGAATCGGGTCACTACTTGTTCTGCCGCTACTACGGTGTGGATGCGACTTTGCCGTTTTTTATTCCGCAACCGCCACTGCTGATTCCGGGTACGTTCGGGGCGTTCATCAGAATGAAATCAGTTGTGCCGTCACGCCGCGCGCTGTTCGATATCGGTTTGGCCGGGCCACTCGCGGGCTTTGTCGTGATGATACCGATCGCTTTGGCCGGCGTACTCACGCTCAAACATCAGCACATTCCGCCCGGCTCGTCCGGAATAACCTTTAACGATCCGCTGCTGTTTCGCGCAATGGCCAAGGCTTTCCAGATCAGTCTCGATGACGGAGTGGCCAACTCGTTTTATCTAGCGGCTTGGTTCGGAGCGCTCGTCACCGCCTTGAACCTGATGCCGGTAGGCCAGCTCGATGGCGGGCACGGAACGTTTTCGGTGTTCGGCAAGCGCGCGCACCGATGGATCGGTCAGGCGGCATTTGTGATGATGGCGGTTCTTTGTTTTCTCGGTTGGTTTTGGCACCACAGTCCGAGCGGCTTTGTTTACGTCGCGCTGCTCGCGGTGATGCTGCGCGTACGTCATCCGCAACCCGAACAGATGGAGCCACTCGGGGCTGCACGCATCGCCATCGCGATCGTCACGCTCCTTGTGTTCGTGCTCTGCTTCCTGCCGTTTCCGATTACGATCACCTAGAAGATGCGCGTCGGCAGTAGCCGATCGCCATGGAGGCGGCCGGATTTCGGCTATGCCGCTTATCTCACCGTGGTGATGGCGTCGGCTCTGTGTTTGAGTTCATGTTCCGGTTGCTGTTGCGATTGCCGCGACTGTTCGAATTGCGATTCATGTTCGAGTTCATGTTCATATTCGAATTCATGTTCATATTGGAGTTCATGTTCGAATTCATGTTCATGGTCTCGCCAGTATTCGTGGTCGAACGCGAGTTCATGTTCTCGCTGGTCGTCCTAGTATTTGTGTTGCCGTTTGCATTAGCGTTTTTGTTGCCGCTGCCGCATTTGAAAAACGCAAGCATGGCCAACATCACCAACATCGCTGGAATTAGCCGCATGATTTCCACTCCTGAATTAAAGAGTTAAGAGTAAGGAGGGGCCTGTTTCGGAATTGAAACCCAGCGCGGGCTCTAATTCCGTTCGCTTCCGTACTAACCGATGTAGCGTTTGTGTGAAGAAATTATGACGATGCCGCCGGTAGTAGTGCCTTGATCTCTCGCACCACCTTCTTTACGTCATCCTGATCGGCGAGCGCGATCATGAAAAATTTGTAGCCCTGGTGGAAGCAGATCACGCCGTTCGCAAATAGCCATACGCCGTCGAGAAACGGATTACCGCCGAGCAACCAACTCACCGGCGCGCCGACAATGCCGCCGGGTGATCCAATCTGCGCGAACATCACCGCGCCTGCGGCGCAGCTGAATGCGCCCAGCAGCGGCGCGCCGACATACTTCGCAGCCTTACGCTGAAACTCAACGCGCTCGCGTTCTGCCTGATCGAGCTGACCGGCGGCGATCAACTCTTCCTGCTTCTTCAGGTAATCATCAAACTTGTCATAGAGTTTTCGCACGCCAATCACCGGCAACGCCGAATGCGTCAGCCAGTGCGGATGCCCGCCGAGCAGAATCGCGTCAATGCCCGGGAATGCCGCGCCCGCACGAATTCCGAGTATCAACGAAAACGAAACCGCGGCCGCCTTGCCAGGATTGTCTTTGACCCAGTCTTTCGCTTTCAGAATTCCCGCCGTGGCGGCCGCCGAAGCCTTCGTCGCGCGTAGGCCCGTACCCGCCATCTTTGTTGCACTCGTGGCGTAGTTGACCGCGTCGTCGAAAGCCTTCTCGGCTTTTTTCCCGGCAGGGCCGGCACTATCGCGAATGATTTTTCCGGCGTCGCTAGCCGCGTCTCGGATTGTGCGGCCTGCGTCCTTCGCGTGGCGTTTCGCTTCGTCAGCGGCGCGGCGAGCATTCTCTCGAAGTTTCGGATCGTCCGCGAGACGCCCGGCTTCGGCGCGCAACTGTCCGGCGCCTTCCGCGATCGTCTTAGCGCCACGACGCGCGGCATCTCCGGCCACCCGTGCAGTGTCCTCGACCATGCCGCTCACGCCCAGCTTCTCATCAAGCTGCTGCGCCTTACGTTTGGCGGCGCGGTGCAGATCATCAAATTTTTCCTTGTAATCAGCCATGCGTGAACTCCCGAGTATTCTACGCTAACAGGCTGCCAAGAGTTCAAACTACTCCCTTTTCACCTGTTGGCCATAGGAAAGCCTCAATTGGGATTTACGGCACATGTCGTCGATCTGTCTCTGCGCACCTCTGCAAAGTCCTCTGTGTTCTCTGCGGTTTCTGTGGGGCGTTTGAAAATTTAACCGCCGAGGAAAGAGCAAAGGTCTTCGCAGAGTATCGCAGAGGGAATTAACAAAACTGTACGGCCCTGGTTTCGCTTTACTTTTGTATTAACCCTCTTCTAATTTGGCTTGTGCCCAAGTGTCCGACGTGCGGAAAACAAGTCGAATGGCGGGACAATCCGTGGCGTCCCTTTTGTTCTGAACGCTGCAAGCTGATCGACTTTGGGCGCTGGACTGACGAAGAGTATCGCGTGCCCGGCCGACGCGTTAATCCGGGTGAAATTCCTGAGCAACCCACGCCGAAACCAACCGATGCGGAAGATTAAGATAACGGCGATCATAACGTGCGCTCTGGCACTGGCGGCGACCTATTCATGCGGGTGGCGGGAGCAGCCGCGAACCAATAGCGGTGCAAATGCAAACACCAACGTGAGCACGCTCGCCGGTTGGGCACTGCCGGACGGCACACGCGCGCGCGCGGCCGACTACAAAGGGAAGGTTGTCCTGCTCGATTTTTATGCGACTTGGTGCGACCCGTGTCGCAAAGAGACCCCCCACCTCGTCGCGCTTCACCAGAAATATCAAGCGCAAGGCTTGGAGATCATCGGATTGAACGTTGGCGGGGAAGATGATTACAGCCAGGTTCCAGACTACAAGCAGTCATTCGCGATCGAGTATCCGCTCGCAATCCCTGATGATGAACTGGTGGAGCAGTTGCTGGGAGATAACGCGAACATCCCGCAGACGTTTGTGATCAATCGTCAAGGCCAGTTGATCAGGCACATGGTCGGTTTCAGCGAAGCACGTGCGCCGGAACTGGATCGACTGATCGGGTCGGTGCTGCAGAGCCCACAGTAAGGCAGTGTCCTAATTTGCTTTTGCTCGGTGTCTCTGTGAAAAGCTCGGTGTCTCTGTGGTGAGTTTTTGTTTAGATATTTCACCACAGAGGCACCGAGGACGCACAGAGACACAGAGAAAACAAAATAGGACACTACGGTAAGGTCGGCGTAGCGACTGGCTCCGCTCTGTAGTATTCTCTCGCGACCGCGATATGATCCGCGAAAAACTCATCGACAAGCGCGTCGGGGATCCATTCAAGTTTCGTTGGCGCAGTCATGAAATCTCGCGCATCGAAGGCCTCAGCGATGCTGTATTTGCCTTTGCGGTGACGCTGTTAGTTGTCTCGTTGGAAGTGCCCAAGACTTTCGCCGAGCTGATGCATGTGATGCGTGGGTTCGGCGCATTTGCGATCAGCTTTGCGCTCCTATTCGTCGTTTGGTTCAACCAATACAAATTCTTCCGTCGGTACGG
>JBKPPE010000365.1:0-2526 GCA_046733375.1 Acidobacteriota bacterium
GCCATTTGTTCCGTGACAGCCGCGGCCGTGCCGCCGGCGACCGGTACCTTCCAAATCAGTTGCAGCACATTGGGTTGCGAGTGTTGATAGATAATCCATTTGCCGTCCGCGCTGAATTGCGGCCAGTTGCTCTCATTGCCAAATGTAAGTTGCCGCGGATTGCTGCCATCCCGATCGGCAATCCAAATTTGAAACGAGCCGGACCGGTTTGAATGAAAAGCGATATAGCGGCCATCAGGCGAAATCGCCGGCGCATAATTCCGTCCAGCATCCGTAAGCGCACGCGTCGTTGAACTCTGTAAATCCATTTCGTAGACATGTGCGCTGCCACTGGCGTCCGACGCGTAAAGAATTTTTCCTTCCGGCGTCCAGCAAAGATCGAAATAACGACCGGCCCCTGAGGTGATTGATGTGGGGTGCGCCAGATCAGTTTTCGCAGCCACGAAAATATTCGACAACACCTGACGTTGAACGGTGACCATTGACGTTGAGTCGGAAGTCAGGCTCATACCGATATAGTCGCTCAGATCGTTCGTGATCTGTTGCGCCGTCCCATCGCGCAATAGTTGCCAGACTTGGAAGAACGAGGCACCCTGCGCTTTAGCCGTGGCCATTACACCGCTTGCGTCCTCGAGCAGTGACACGCCTTCAAGCAGTTCAAATTTCTTCCCCGTCAACGCCGCAATTCGCTGGCGGCGATCCGTCAGACTAATGTCGTAAATCTTGATATCAAAGGTCGGCTGACTCATCTCAACCAACACGCCGCTCAAAGTCTGGTCGTCTTTCGACCACGCCGGACGCGCGTCCCAGTTCCAACCAAAACGTTCCGGCCATTTTCGCGTCGCGATCGTTTGCTCGTTGCTGCCGTCTGCATTGGCGACCACGAGACGATCTTCGCGTTTCTCATGATCGTACTGGAAGAACGCCAGCTTCCGGCCGTCGTGCGAAGCTGATTGAGGACCCGAGTAGAGACTGGCCTTGGTGGCACTCGCGCCCATTGCCAACACGGGTACTTTGTAAAGCTCCGGGCGCTCGTTTCCTTCCACGTAGCCGTAATAGATGTAGTTCCCGTCAGGAGAGAAGGCCACGCCGAGATATTTTCCGTCGCGCGCGGGCAGGATCCGAACGTTACTTTCAACCGCCACCTGGCGCAGCCAAATGGACTGCTGACCACCTTCATTAAGAACGTAGGTCACATACCTGCCGTCACGTGAGATTGCGGCAAACGAGGCATTCCCGTTGGTCGTCAACTTAGTCACGTTAATGCGCTGGAAACGTCGAGCAGCCGCGGGCGTGCGGCGGTAGGCGCGATAAATAACGGACGCGAGTATCGCCATCAGCAGAATTGCGAACACTGCAAACACCGTGCGCCGAAAACTCTTCGCGCGAGTCTCGACCGCTAGCGTTGTCGTGCGGCGGATCTCGTCGGCTTCAGTTGTCGCGCGGCGAATTCTGGCCTGGGTTGACGCGGGCGCGAGTGATCGGCCGAGCTCGATTTCCGATTGCAGATCGCGTCGCAAGCTGCGCAAATCGATGGCCATCTCCTTTGCGAGCTGATATCGCTCATCGCGGTCCTTGCGCAGCGCTTTGCGGACAATGCGATCGATTTCCGGCGGTAATTCGTCAACAAAATCGGTCAGGGCCGCCTGATCTTTTTCAACGATCCCGACAACCACGTCAGTGGGCGTTTCACCTTCGAACGGGGCGCGACCGGAAATCATCTCGTACAGAACCACACCCAAACTCCAGATGTCGGTGCGCGGATCAACCTCCACGCCGCGCGCTTGCTCAGGCGACATGTAAGCGACCGTGCCCATGACGAGACCCGGCGTGGAGGTGCGCATTAGCGTCGTCGCGGTGGTGCTGTCGAATCCGGGACGCGCCTCAGTCAACTTGGCCAGGCCAAAGTCTAAAACCTTCGCGTAGCCGTCCGGGCGCAGAATAATGTTCTCAGGTTTGATGTCGCGGTGGACGATACCTGCCTGGTGCGCAGCCGTCAGAGCGTCGGCAATTTGAAGCGCGATGTCGAGCGCGTCCCCCAGCTTCAAACCGCCGGCCGCCATGCGCTCGCGCAGCGTCGGCCCTTCGACATATTCCATCGTGATAAACGGGCGGCCGTCTTGGGTGTCGCCGACTTCGTGAATCACGCAGACATTAGGATGACTGAGCGCCGATGCGGCGCGAGCTTCCTGCCGGAAGCGCCGCATGCGGTTCGGATCATTTGCGAGATAGTCAGGCAGCAGTTTCAAGGCGACGCGGCGGCCCAGTTTCGTGTCGCGCGCCAAATAGACTTCACCCATGCCGCCTTCGCCAATCCGCGAGACGATTTCGTAATGGGTAACGCGATCGCCCGCGCGCAGCTTGTTTTGATTCGAGAGAAGTGACTCAGCGGCAGCATGAGCGGCCGGCTCTTCCAGAAAACTTTCCGCCTGTTCGTATGACTTGATCAGGGATTCGACTTCGCGCCGCAGCTCGTCGTCACCGGTGGTGGCTTGCGCGAGAAACTCATCACGTTCGGCAAAGGGC
>JBKPPE010000366.1:0-3417 GCA_046733375.1 Acidobacteriota bacterium
GCCGGACACCCGACACCCAACACCCGACACCCGACACCTAATAACTGACAACTGACCGCCATTTTATCGCATCAGAACACCGAATTCAGCGGACCGCGTGGAGAAGTCTCAGAAACTTCCGTATTGTTCGCCGCGACACCCAGTGTTAGCATTGTTTCGAAGCGGGACCGCGAGTGGTTCCAGGAAAGTCTCTCCCTTTCAGACAGCCGGGTTATTGGCATGAAAGGTTCACCCTAATGAAAAAGCAAATCGTTCTCCTCAGTTTGGCGTTGGCAGTGTTAATGGCGGCGCTGCCGGTATTTTCCATTTCCGTAGCCGCACAGGACCCCCAGACCCAGCCGCAGGCGAGCGCGCTGATGCGCGGTTACCGGGCCGGGTACTCTGACGGTTATCCGGCGGGCGTTCGCGATTCAGCTAATCAGGCTGATAAGAACTTTCGCTCGAAAGCGGAATACCAGCAGGCCAATCGCGCGTACTCCCCAAATTTCGGCAGCCTCGACGAATACCGCAATGGTTATCAGCAAGGCTTCGAGCTGGGCTACAACGACGGCTTCGATCGGCGCAACTTCGATTCGAGTATCCCGCCTGATCTCAAGGTGAGGGAGTCAAACGACGATTCGCAAGCGCCGGTGATGACGAACACGAGTCGTCCGGCCGACAGCAACAATCCGGCTGACAACAGCACGAACCCAACTGACAACGCCGCCGCTTCAACTGTGCTCAATATCCCGCATGACACAATCATGCGTGTGGAGTTGATGTCGAACCTCTCGACGGATGCTTCGCAAGCGGGAGATCGGTTCGAAGCGAAGGTACTCGAACCGAAGGAATATGAAGGCGCGATGTTGCAGGGCTCAGTGACGCGTGTACAGCGCGCGGGGAAAGTGAAAGGAACTGCCGAACTGCAACTGTCATTCGACGAAATCCGTTTGCCGGACGGGCGTGCGGCGAAAATGAGCGCGCAAGTTATCGAAGTGCTGCAAACCGGAACCAGCGGAGGCGTCGGCAAAGTAGATCCCGAGGGTGGGGTGAAAGGTAAGGATTCCACGAAGAGCGATGTCACCAAGATTGGCGCCGCCACGGGCATCGGCGCAGTCATAGGAGCGATTTTCGGCGGCGGCAGCGGGGCGGCAATTGGCGCAACGATCGGCGCCGGCGCGGGCACCGCGGGCGTCTTGCGTGAACGCGGCAAAGACATCTACCTCTATCAAGGCCAACAGATGCGTATTCGCACCGCCGGTAACGCTGAAATCCAGTAAGAACAGTTTCGAGTTTCGGGTTCAGAGTTTCGAGTTCGCTATGAGAACTCGAAACCCGAAACTCGGGACTCGAAACTGATGTCCACCATCACTCTCCTAACCGATTTCGGAAACTCGGATTATTTCGTCGGCGCCATGAAAGGCGTCATCCTGTCGATCAATCCTCATGCGACGATTGTCGACATCACTCACGAGATTCCACCGCAGGACATCCAAACCGCCGCTTTCAATCTGTTGAGTTGCTATTGCGATTTTCCCGCGGGAACGATCCACGTTGCCGTCGTCGATCCCGGCGTGGGCTCCAATCGTCGCGCGATTGTTGTCGAGTGCGCCAATCGATTCTTCGTTGGTCCTGACAATGGGCTGTTTAGTTGGATTTGCGAGCGCGAAGGTAATTGGTCGGCGACGCACGTCACCAGCGACAAGTTCTTTCGGAAGCGCGTCAGCAAAACGTTTCACGGCCGCGATATCTTCGCGCCGGTGGCGGCTGCCTTGTCTTCCGGTCATCAGCCGCATGAATTCGGACCGGCAGTAACTGACATAGTGCGGCTTCCATCTCTTCAGCCGGCGACGATCGATGAACACACAATCGAAGGACGCATCATTCACATCGATCGCTTTGGGAATTGTGTGACGAATTTCACCCGTCAGACGCTCAAGTCGCGCGGCCCGGCAACGTCATGGCGCATTGTCTTGAACGACTGCGAAATCGACTCGTTTCGTAGATTCTTTGCCGATTCGGGCTTTGACGAAGTATTTGCGATCGTCGGCAGCGCAGGCTTCATTGAGATTTGCGTGCGCAACGGTTCCGCAGCAAAAATCTTGAATGTTGAGCGTGGACAAAGCGCCCAATTGAGGGGTGGTGCTCTTCGCGAAATTCGCGCGCGTTCGTCCTAACTTCGCCATCAGGCTGCACGCTTGTCACTCCCTAACTGCTCTGCTATCTTCGACTTTAATTCAAACTCTGAAGGACAAAACAATGGACAAAGCGAAGCAAGGCGGCGCCGCGAGCGCAGTCGCCACCGGACTGCGTGGCGTGGTTGCTGCGGCCTCATCGATCGGCGACGTCAACGGCGAAAAAGGCGAACTGATTTATCAGGGCGTGAACATTCACGACCTCGCCACCAAGTCTACCTTTGAAGAAGTTGTGTTCCTGTTATGGAACGGCCGCCTGCCGAAGCGCGCCGAATTGGATGAGTTGAAGAAGAGCCTCGCTGCGTCATACGAACTGAACTGGGAAATCGTTGAATTGATCAAGGGAATGGCCGAACGAGTTCCCAAAGCGGCCGATCCGATGGATCGACTGCGCACGATCATTTCCGCTCTGGCGATGTTTGACGACGAAGCGCGCGACCTCTCGCGCGACGCGAGTGTCAGAGTTGCGACTCGGTTGACGGCGCGCTTTCCCACAGTCGTGGCGGCGATTGATCGCGCTCGTAACGGCAAGGAAATCGTTCAACCGAAACCGGATCTGAATATCGCCACGAACTTTCTCTACATGCTGAAAGGCGAAATGCCCGATGAGTTCGACGCGCATGTCCTCGATGTCGCTTTGATTCTCCAGGCTGATCACGAATTGAATGCATCGACTTTCACCGCACGCGTCGTAGCCGGCACCTTGGCCGACATGTACAGCGCGGTGACTGCAGCGCTCGGCGCTTTGTCCGGCCCGCTGCATGGCGGCGCGAATACGGCGATCATGAAAATCCTGCTTGAGATCGACGATGTGAATAAAGTCGAAGATTACGTCAAAGACGCGCTGTCAAAGAAAAAGAAAATCATGGGATTCGGTCATGCCGTTTACAAGACGGAAGATCCGCGCGCGACTCACCTGCGCCGTTTCTCGAAAGAGATGGGCGAGCGCAAAGGCAACACGAAGTGGTACGACATTACGGCGAAGCTGGAAGAGATAATGAAGCGGGAGAAGAACCTGCTGCCAAATGTAGACGCGTATTCAGCTTCGACTTACTACATGATGGGAATTCCGCTCGATCTCTACACGCCGATTTTCGCGATTAGTCGCATCAGCGGCTGGACCGCGCACATCCTCGAGCAGTACGCCGACAACAAACTGATTCGTCCCCGCGCGGAATATGTTGGTCCGCGGAATGTCGCGTATGTGCCGGTCGGTGAACGGTGAGAGTTCTCAGCTCAGGTT
>JBKPPE010000367.1:0-3860 GCA_046733375.1 Acidobacteriota bacterium
CACCTTTTGTTATTGGGCAGAAAGGCACCAGCATCGTCACCCGCATTAAGTTTGCGCGCGGTCGAACTACCACCGTGGAAAAAGGATCGGTTCATCGCGGCATGAGTCACGATTACTTGTTAAAAGCCGGCGCGGGCCAAAGTATGACCGTTCACTTAGCCGCTCGCGGCGAAGTTTGTTTTGATCTGTACAGCCCGGGCTTGGCCGATACTCTGGCGCAGTGTTCGAAGGATTGGTCCGGTGACTTACCCCGGTCGGGCGACTATCGTATTAACGTCTTGCCGGATACGACAACAGAACGCAACATCACCTATACATTGGAAGTCACGGTTCGTTAAGAATTCTACTTCTGATCGAAGAACGCCTTTGCCTCGGCGTTCGTCTCTTCTTCAGTCTGTTCCTTCAACTGCTGATTAATTCCCCAGACATGCCCAAAGGGATCTTCGATCTGTCCATAGCGCGCGCCCCAGAACATATCCTGTACGGGCATCAAGACTTTCGCCCCGTGTGCGACGGCGCGCTCAACGACCGCATCGGCACTGTCAGTTTGCAGCGTGATACGCACCGACGTGCCGCCTAGCGTCTGCGGGGTCTTGCACATGCCGCCCTCAGCCGCAGTGAATTCATCGCTCACAAACATCAAGTGGCCGTCGACGGTGACTTCGCCGTGCATCAGCCGCTTGCCATCCTGCGCCATCATGTTGTGGCCAAGCTTGCCGCCAAAGACTTCTTCGTAAAACTTCAATGCGGCCATGCCGTCTTTGACGATTAAGTGTGGAATGAATTGATCAGCTCGGTTCATTGCTTTTCCTCGTTAAGGCTGTAGTTTACAAGCTGATCGCCCTTAGCCACGCCTGACAGCCGAATAGATCACGATTGAGTGCGGTTTTAGGCGATCACCAGACCGATAATGCTCAAGACTGCGAGACCACTCAGATACACAATAACTTCTCGCGTGAAATTGCTTGACGTTTTCTCATCGATGTTGAAGAGAGACATTTGTAAATGTCTGTACTCTTTTCTTATCAGGTCGAGAATCTTTAGCTCTCCACCTAGGCGAAGAATTGAAAGCAGCGATAAAGCCAGAGCGAGTACTGGCAGAAATCGTTTTCCAATCTGGTTGGCTATCTCAGGACGAACATAAGGAACAGCCAGAAGAATCACCACCGCAGTTGTGATTTGAAACAATAATTTCCAACAAAGTTCGTGACGGTACTTATATTCATCCCAAAGGAATCTTGCTTTCTCAAGCAGGTCCGCGTTCTTTGAGGTCTTGGATCCGCGGCGGTTACGGTAATTCATGGAGGTGCCTCCCCGAGAGCAAACGAATTGAGTTCGTTTATTTGCCAGGAAGTTTAAGCTGCACTCGCTTCTTCCGCCAGTGCCCGCTGTCGTGCAAAGTGTTCGACAATTTCCGTCGCCGTCTTACGTCCGACAAACGGTGCGAGTTCCTCGATACTCGCTGCTGAAATTCGATTAATCGACCCGAAGTGACGCAGCAAGCGCGTTTTTCTCTTGTCACCCACGCCGGGAATTGCGGACAACTCCGAAGTGAAGTCGCGCAGCTCGCGCCGCTTGCGGTGATAGGCGACGGCGTAGCGATGCGTCTCGTCGCGAATCATCTGAATCAGGCGCAACACGGGCGAATATGAATCGATATATATCGGCTGGTCTTCGCGACCCTTCACCAGCAAGTACGCGACCTGATTGTGATGCAGCGGTGGCTTCACCACGCCGATCATCGGCACCGCTTCCAGATCGAGTTCGCGCATCGCCGTCGCCGCCGCATTCAGTTGCGCTTTCCCGCCGTCGATCATGATCAGATCCGGCAACTCCTTTTGTTCGTCGCGCAGACGCCGATAGCGGCGCAACACAGCTTCGTGCATCGACGCAAAGTCGTCGGCGCCTTCCTTCCAACGAATTTTGAACTTGCGATATTCGTTCCTGTTCATTTTGCCGTTTTCGCAAACGACCATGCCCGCGACGTTCTCGGCGCCCTGGATGTGCGAGATGTCGAACGACTCGATGCGCGCGGGGAAACGCGGCAATTCGAGCGTCTCCTGCATTTCTTCGAGCACGCGCTTCATGTCGGGCTTCAGCACGCGGAAACGTTGTTCAAACGCGAGCTTCGCGTTCTTTTCGACGAGATCGATCATGTCACGCTTCTCGCCCCGTTGTGGCGCCAGGATGTGCACGCGGCGTCCGCGGCGTTCGCTCAGGACCTGCTCCAGCAACTCGCGATCTTGGAAATCAATGGGCACGTGAATCTCGCGCGGCAGAAACGAGGTGCGCACTTCGCGCGTCTGCAGGTCAACGGCGGGAACTGTGGGCGCGTCGGATCTGCTGTAATACTGCATCAGGACTTCGCTGAGAAAACTGGCCGGATTGAATTCGTCTTCCGGCAGATCTTCCCAAAAAAATTCACGTCGCCCGACGATGTCACCTTCCCGCATGGTGAAGAGTTGCAGCGCCAAACGCTTGCTTTCGCGGTAATAACCAAAGATGTCGATGTCGCTTTCCGAAGTCGTCGCCATCTTCTGCTGTTCAGAAAGCTTGATTACCGTTTTGCGCAGGTCGCGATACTTAGCCGCTACTTCGTAACGCAGGTCTTCCGACGCGGTCAGCATGCGCGCTTCCAGGATTCCCGCCAGTTCCGTGTTCCGCCCTTCGAGCAACATCCGCACGTCGCGCACCGCTTCCTGATATTCTTCCGGCGTGCACAGCCCTTTTACGCATGGACCAAGACATCGCTTGATGTGATATTCCAGGCACGGGCGCGGCGCTTTGCCGTCGATCTCGATGTCGCAAGTGCGCAACTGAAAAGTGCGATTGATCAAATCGATTGTTTTGCGCGCCATCGCCGCGGGTAGGAAAGGTCCGAAGTAAAGTGCGCCATCGTTTTGAATCCGTCGCGTGATCACGCACTTCGGAAATGCTTCGTTGACAGTCAGCTTCAGGTGCGGATAAGACTTGTCGTCTTTTAGTTTGTAATTGAAGTAGGGCTGATGTTTCTTGACCAGCGACGCTTCCAGAATGAATGCTTCGGCTTCGTTATCGGTGACGATGACTTCAACATCGGCGATTTGGAGAACTAGCTCTTCGGTTTTGATCCCGTAACTGAATTCACCGCGGCGGCCGGCTTGAAAATACGAGCGCACGCGGTTGCGCAGATTCTTCGCTTTGCCGATGTAGATGATTTTTCCCTCGGCGTCTTTGTGCAGATAGACGCCGGGCGAGCGGGGAATTTCTTTGAGTTTTTCGTCGAGAGTCACTTGTCTTGGATGTATTGCGGTCGCTCTATTTTAGCTTTGTAACGTTCAAGTTAGAAAATCTCGTGGTCAGGAAGAGGGGCTTCCACCCGCTTTGCCAATTGACTGGTAGGACTGAGCGGGGGTAAACCCACCTTCCTGACCTTGAGGTCATCAATGTTGAGTCATGCAGCTGCCATTTAGACTTCCTTCCCATAAACAATTCGATGCGGTCGGCTTTGGCCTGAACGCTGTCGATCATCTGATTGTCGTTCCGGAATACCCGCAATTCGATACAAAAATCAGGTTCACGGATCACCAGCAATCCGCGGGAGGCCAGACGGCCACGGCGATGGTGGCGCTGCAACGCCTGGGAATGAAGACTGCGTATGCTGGTCGATTTGGCTCAGACGACGCCGGAGTTTTTGGGCGCGAGTCGTTGGCGAAAGAAGGAGTGGACCTTGAATTCGACGAAACGATCGCAGACGCAACGAACCAACTCGCCTTCATTATTATCGACGCGCGCTCGGGCGAGCGAACAATTATTTGGGATCGCGACGAACGGCTTTCTTATCGCGCCGACGAAGTGCCGATTGATTTGGCTGTCCTTGG
>JBKPPE010000368.1:0-4941 GCA_046733375.1 Acidobacteriota bacterium
ATCGTAGCCCGTGTGGCGCGCAACCTCTTCCACCAAATCCTCTTCGATCGCCACGTCGTGCCGCCACGAAGGCACAGTGAATCTCAGCGAACTGCCGTCCTGCTCTTTCAGTTCGAATCCGAGCGCGGTGAGTATTCGCAAAATCTCTTCGGTGTGAACTCTCAAACTTGTGATCGCCTCGACGCGCTGCGGGCGCAGAGTCACATCGCGTGCCTTAAAAGGTTGTGGATAAACGTCGAGCGCATCTTCAGTGGCGGTACCACCAGCAAGTTCACAAATCAGCCCAACGCAACGTTCCTGCGCGCGAATGACGCCTTCGGGATCAATTCCGCGCTCGAAACGGTGCGACGCTTCCGTGTTCAGGCCGAGCAATTTAGCAGTACGTCGAACCGACGCCGGATTGAAGTACGCGCTCTCGATCAAAATGTCAGCCGTCGTATTCGAAATCTCGGAATCCTCGCCGCCCATCACTCCTGCGACCGCGACTGCGCGCTTCGCGTCAGCAATCACCAGCATCTGCGCATCAAGCTTCCGATCGACACCATCAAGAGTCCTGATCGTTTCACCACGACGCGCGCGTCGCACCACGATGCGCTTTTCTTCGAGTCTAGCGAGATCGAACGCGTGCAGCGGCTGGCCCCACTCGTGCAGCACATAATTCGTGATGTCGGCGACATTGTTAATCGGCCGCTGGCCGATCGTTTCCAGTTTCTTCGTCAGCCAATCCGGCGATGGCGCGATTTTCGCGCCGCGCACCACTCGCGCAGCGTAACGCGGGCACAGATCAGGGTCATCAATTGTGACGGAGGTGAACTCGGTCGTCTTCGCGTTCGCGTTTTGAACTTTGGACTCTGGACTTTGGACTTTGGACTTTTCTATGACCGCAAGTTCACGCGCGATACCGACGTGCGAAAGACAGTCGCCGCGGTTCGAAGGCACTTCAACATCAAGCACAAAATCACCACCGTGCTGTTCGACCGTATCAATCGCCAGACCAACATTTGTCAGCCGCTCCCGAATCTCTTCAGGCGACAGCTTCGTGCCGGTCAACTCGCGCAGCCAGTTGTAACTAATAAACATGGGTGTCGGGTGTCGGGTGTCGGGTGTCGGGCACAAACTCTGAGACCCGACACCTGATACCCGTCACCTATCTGAACTGTTCAAGGAAGCGCACATCGTTCTCGAACAACAACCGAATATCATCGAGCTGATAAATTCGCGCGCAGGTACGATCGATGCCCAGGCCGAAAGCAAAACCGGTGAATTCTGACCTGTCGACATTCGCCGCGCGCAGAACGTTTGGATGGACCATGCCCGAGCCGCCCAGTTCAATCCAACCGGACCACTTACAAATGCGACAGCCATCGCCGCCACAGTTGAAACAACTGTAATCGACCTCCGCACTCGGCTCGGTAAACGGAAAGTACGACGGGCGGAAGCGCGTCTTCGTCTCAGGTCCAAACAGTCGATGCACAAACTCCGCCAGCGTGCCTTTCAAATGGGCCATCGTGATCCCGCGATCAACGCATAGGCCTTCAACTTGATAGAACATCGGATTGTGCGTTGGGTCCGGCGTGTCACGCCTAAAGACGCGGCCCGGCGCAATCATGCGGACGGGCGCGCCCCGACGCTGCATCGCATGAATCTGCACCGTCGAAGTTTGCGAGCGCAGCGCGAATCCGTCAGTCGTATAGAACGTGTCCTGTGGATCGCGCGCCGGATGACCTTCAGGGATATTGAGTGCGTCGAAGTTGTAGAAATCTGTCTCGATCTCGCGATCGTCTTCAACCGCATAACCGAGCGAGACAAAAATGTCTTCGATACGCTGACGCATTAGCGTGATTGGATGCAGATGGCCTTGCCGCGGGCGACGACCGGGAATGGTAACGTCGATTGCTTCGCGCGCAGTGCGAGCGGATTCGATGAGGCTCTTCCGCTCAAGTTCAGCTTTTTCTAGCCGTTCAATAAAAGACGCTTCAGTTTCCTGAACCAGTTGCCCATACCGCGCCCGTTCTTCAGCAGGAATTCGACCGATCAGTTTCTTGCATGTTGCTATAGCGCTTTTCTTGCCGATGTGACGCGTGCGGAGCTCTCGCAACGTATCCAATTGGCGCTTCGAAACCGTGACGGGCAGATTGCTCTCTTCGGGAGAAGACGCAAACTGCTGAAAGTCGTGTTCGAACGCCGCCCGCGCCTGCTCAAGTTCCTGTTTTGGATCGGTCTCGGTCAAAATCTTTAATCCGTTCCCGTGCGCGTAGCGGACGGTTGAACTTAGCCCAGCACTTCAGTGCTGGGTAAGCAACCCACAGGAATTAAAAAGCCCGCGAAGCGGGCGACAGATACGGAACCGCGAGCAGTAGCGAGCGGGTTAAGGACTCGAGTTGATTTATTGATCCGCTCACTACCGTTCGCGGTTCTGTAACGCGCTCTGCCGTCCGCTTCGCGGACTCAATTATCAAAAACTTCCTCGCTGAAGCGCTGGGCTTCAATCGCGGGCTGCGCCAACTTTCAAAAAGCCTTCAGCTTTCGCCGGAACGTCGCTCATTTTTTCCGGACTGCCACCCATTTACCGGAGCTTTGACCGTTGTAGTCATAATCACCCGACAACTTGCCTTCGACCATAGTGGCTACCAGAGCGATGTTGCCATCCAGCACAATCGCGAGCTTTCCCTCTTTCCAACTACCAGAAACAATGTTGGCGTGACCGAGTTGCGAATCGCTCGAGCCCGTGATTTTGTCGCCATCGAGTTTCAGCGAAAGCGTGAACGGAAATGCCTGGCCGGAAGCATCGGCGACCGCATCCCACTCGCCCGTGATTTCGTCCTTCGCGTTGGCGTTGGCGTTCGGATCGAACTTCTTCAGTTCGACCGTACCTTTTTGTGCGCCACGAATCCATTCGCCAGTCAGTACGTCGCCTTTGCGCTCAAGCGTCAGCGATGCGGTGTCAGGTGCCGCGCCGAGCTTTAACGCCAATTTGCCGCCCACGATTTCGCCAGAGGTAATCTGGTATTCAGTGTTGGCTGAAACTGCGCGTCCCGAGACTTTGCCGTCGACCTTCTTAATTTCCAGCGTCACATCCGCTTCGCCGGACGCCATCTTCGCAGTTCCTTTGTAGTTTCCGACGAACTGATCGAGGGTTGGTTGTTGCGGTTGTGCACAGATTGCAGATGCGGTCACCAACAAAACAGTCGCTGCAAGTAAACCGATTCTGAGGAGTCTCATGGGCATCTTCCTTTCCCGTTTACGCAGCCGCACGCGCCTGCGGTTTGTTGTCCAAAGCAGTCTTTGCCTGCGCGGCGAGTGCGGCAAATGCTTCGGGTTGCTTCGCGGCAAAATCAGCGAGCACCTTTCGATCGAGCTCAATGCCCGCCAACTTCAATCCATGCATGAACTGCGAGTAGTTCAATCCGTTCAAGCGCGCGGCGGCGCCGATGCGGACGATCCACAGCGAGCGAAAATCACGCTTCTTCAATTTGCGGCCGGTGTACGCGAAGTTCAGTCCGCGCTCGACTGATTCTTTGGCCGATCGATACAGCTTCGATTTTGTTCCGCGATAACCTTTCGCGAGTTTTAAGATCTTCTTGCGCGTTTGCAAGCGCTTATTTCCACGTTTTGCTCTTGGCATGACAAACCTCCAATAATTTTGGATTTGCGATTTTTGATTTTTGATTCTGCTCGCGTGTAACCGGTCGGGGTTTCAGACCATCGCGGAAATCGCAAATCTAAAATCCAAAATCTAAAATGCTAGTCCCTTCCATACGGCAACATTCGCTCGACACGTTTCTGATCACCCTCAGAAACTAATGCATCGATATCCAAAAGCCGCTTACGCTTGTTAGTTTTTTTCGTCAGAATGTGACGCGCGTGCGAATGGCCGCGCTTGATCTTGCCGCTGGCCGTCAAGCGAAAGCGCTTCGCCGCGCCTTTGTGTGTTTTTAGTTTTGGCATAACTCTCCTGGTAAATCGTAAATCGTGAATTGTAAATAGGATCTCTAAGCCGCCGGATTCTGATTACCGCCTGACGGCTGGGCTTTTCCTTCTGCCGCCTGCCTACTGCCTCCTGCCGCCGGCTGTCCGCCTCCGGCCGTCTTCTGAGTACCTGCTGCTTCCTGTCGCCTGCCTTCTGCCGTCTGCTTACTGCCTTCCGCTTTCTTGTGTCGCTTCGGCGCAAAGATCGTGAACATCTGGTTGCCTTCCATGCGCGGCCGCATCTCAACGTCACCAATGTCCGCCAGATCTTTTTCCAATTGTTCGAGAATGCGCGCCCCCAGTTCGCGGTGCGTCATCTCGCGGCCGCGGAACCAGATCGTCGCCTTCACCTTGTCGCCTTCTTCCAGCCACTCGCGCGCGTGCTTCATGCGATAGCTGTAATCGTGCACGTCCGTGCCCGGGCGAAATTTAACTTCTTTCACTGTAACGACGACTTGTTTCTTCTTCGCCTCGTTTGCTTTCTTCTTCTGCTCGTATTGAAACTTGCCGAAGTCTATGATTTTGCAAACGGGCGGATCGGCGTTCGGCGACACTTCGACCAAATCCATGCTGCGATTGCGCGCCTCGCGAATCGCGTCGCGCGTGTCCATCACGCCGAATTGTTCGCCCTCGTCGGTGATAACGCGCACCTGCGGCACGCGAATCCGTTCGTTAATCCGAGTTACCGGCCCACGGCGGAAGTCCGGGCGTCCGCGGCCTCGAAAACCTGTAGCTATGTGTGCACCTCCTAAGTTGAGTTTCGAGTTTCGAGTTTGGAGTTTCGAGTTAGAACCATTGCGCGAACTCGAAACCCGAAACTCGAAACTCGAGACTATCCGTTGTTGAGCGCTCGCGTCTTCACCAGACGCGTCGCCTCCTCTTTGAATTCATCCAGCGACATCGCCCCGATGTCGCCATTGGTCCGCTCGCGGACGGCGACCTTGTCTTCTTCCATCTCGCGGTCACCGAGCA
>JBKPPE010000369.1:0-4463 GCA_046733375.1 Acidobacteriota bacterium
CTGTACACGACTTATCTCGCCAGCATGTTTCGCTCAGTCCGATTCGGCATCAACGAAGCACACGGCCGCGGCGTGGCGATGCAGTTCAACTATTTCACGGACGAAGGCGGGATCAAGTACGACGAGCGCACCGGCAAATTCAGCGTCGACGAATCAAAAATTCAGGACGCCGTGCGGAAGCTCACGACCGAGTTGCTGACGATTGAAGCGGAAGGTTCCTACAAAAAGGCGGCTGCGATTCTGGATAAGTACGCGGTGATTCGTCCACCGATGAAGAGCGCGCTCGATAAGTTGAAGAGCGTGCCGGTCGATATTGAACCGATTTTTCCGTTAGCGAAGTGAGTCCGCGCAGCGGACGGTCGATAATAGCCCAGCCCTTTAGGGCTGGGTAACAATAAAGAAGAGAAGAGTAAGCCCGCGAAGCGGGCGACAGAGGCGTCGGAATAGCTCGGTCGCCCGTTTCACGGGCTTCGGATTATGTTGGGATTAATTTCCCAGCGATAAATCGCTGGGCTATTTTCGGTTGTCCGCTACGCGGACTGACGGATCAAAACAACCGTCCCTGCTCATCTTCGTCATCCGGCTCAATTGATTCCGCCAACCTTGGGTACGTCTCAATCAATTTTGCCGGCCCCGGTACTTTCTCTTCTTCTAACTGCGCAAGGATCTCGAACGCGTTAGCCAAGCTCTGTCCGCGCGCATGATTGTTCGTAATAACGAACGTCTGTTTAGCTTTCGTCGCCACTTCCTTAATCCGAGTCAGCCAGGGATCCAGTTCTTCCAGCGAATACAAGTAGTCGTAACGCTCCAGCACGTTGGCTTCTTCACGAAACCAGTTTTGGTAATTGCGACCGTGCAACCGAACGTAACCGATTTCGGAAGTGACTTCCGCCGACGGCTTAATCGAATCGTGGAACAGTGGCTGGTCGATGTCGCAGAGACCGACGCCGAGGTCTTCCAAAGTTTGCAGCAAGCGCGGGCTGTTCCACGATTCGTGCCGCAGCTCGACGACGAGAGGATAGCCTTTGAAACGCGTAACAAGTTGATTGAGATAGTTGCGTTCGTCAATCTCGTTTTTGAACGACCACGGAAACTGCACCAGCACTGCGCCCAGCTTTCCTGCGTCCATTAACGGATCCATACCTTCGCGAAACAGCTTTTCGTCTTCTGCCGAGGCTTTGCCACGATCGTGCGTAAACGTGCGAAACAGTTTGGCGGTGAAGACAAAGTTTGGATTGTGCTCGATCCGGCGCAGCCACGCGCGCGCCGTGTCAGGCGCCGGCGGATGATAAAAGCTGCTGTTGATCTCCGCCGTGTCGAAATATTTCGCGACCAGTGCCAGCGTGTCGAATTTCGTACCGGCATTTTCCGGAAACACGCGTCCACGCCAGTCGGCATACGACCAGCCGGCGGGGCCGACCCGAATGTCGCGCAGAGCGCGCATGGCTCTGAATTCTGGACGACAAGTTGGTAAATAGTAAATGGTAAATCGTGAATGGGAAGGCGCTCGTCTATTCACGATTTACCATTCACTATTTACGATTCAGTGTGCTAGCCTGCGACTGCCGCAATCACTTCATGGTCGCGAAACCAAAAAGCGGACGCCGCGAACACTTCAAGACTTCTTCCGGAACCGAACTGCCGGTCGATTTCAATCCGTCGAACACCGAAGGCATTGATTACGATCGCGATCTCGGTGATCCCGGCGAGTTTCCTTTCACGCGTGGTATTCGTCCGAACATGTATCGCGGGCGCCTGTGGACCATGCGGCAATACGCCGGCTATGCGACCGCCGAGGAGTCGAACGAGCGCTACAAATATCTTTTGTCGCAAGGCACGACCGGATTGTCGGTCGCTTTCGATCTGCCTACACAGATTGGACTCGATTCAGACGACGCTTTGGCTGCCGGCGAAGTCGGCAAAGTCGGCGTCGCGATCGATTCCGTCGAAGACATGATGCGGCTGTTTGATGGCATTCCGCTCGATGAAGTCTCGACTTCGATGACCATCAATGCGACGGCGGCGATCCTGCTCTGCCTGTATCTGGCCGTGGCGCGCAAACAAGGCGTCGCGTTCGACAAAGTCGACGGCACGATTCAAAACGACATTTTGAAGGAGTACATTGCGCGCGGCACTTACATCTTTCCGCCTGAGCCGAGTCTGCGCCTGATTACCGACACGTTTGCCTTTTGCGCGCGCGAAGTGCCGAAGTGGAACACGATTTCGATTAGCGGTTATCACATTCGCGAAGCCGGCTCGACCGCGGTCCAGGAAGTAGCCTTCACCTTTGCCGATGCCATCGCTTACGTCGAAGCGGCATTGAAAGCTGGACTGGAAATCGACGATTTCGCGCCAAGTCTCTCTTTCTTTTTCAATGCCCACAACAACCTGCTTGAAGAAATTGCGAAGTACCGCGCGGCGCGACGCTTGTGGGCGAGGATCATGCGCGAACGTTTCCACGCGCGTGATCAGAGAAGTCTCATGATGCGATTTCACACGCAGACCGCCGGCTCGACCCTGACGGCGCAACAGCCGGAAGTAAACGTCGTGCGCACCGCGATCCAGGCACTGGCGGCGGTGCTTGGCGGGACGCAATCTCTGCACACAAACGCGATGGACGAGGCGCTCGCGTTGCCGACGGAAGACGCGGCGCGACTTGCGCTGCGCACGCAGCAGGTGATTGCGTACGAGTCGGGCGTTGCCGACACGGTCGATCCAGTTGGTGGTTCGTACGCGATTGAAGAGTTGACGACGGAAATTGAGCAGCGTGTGGTTGACTACCTCGACAAAATCGACGCCATTGGCGGCACACTGCACGCGATTGAATCCGGTTACATTCAGCGCGAGATACAGAACGCGGCGTACGAATATCAGCGCGCTGTCGAAACGGGTGACGCGATAGTGGTCGGTGTGAATAAGTTCGAAAGTGAAGAAGAGCGCCCCGTCAAGACGCTGCAAATCGATCCGGCAATCGAACGTGAGCAAATCGAGCGCGTTCACGCGGTTCGCTCGCGACGCAATCTGGTGGCGACCGAAACGGCTCTCGTCAGACTCGAAGAAGCCGCACGCGGTACGGAAAACGTTGTGCCGTCCATCCTCGAGTGCGTCGAATCAATGGCGACTGTCGGCGAAATCAGCAATCGCCTGCGCTCAGTCTGGGGTGAATATCGCGAAGCAGTAACCGTCTGAACATGGAAATCCTTCCCGTCCTCGCGCCCATCCTTTTCGTATTTGTATTTCTCATAATCTTTGCCCTGGTGTTCGTCTATCAACAACGAAAAGAGCGCGAACGGACGCAGTACATGCAGGCAATCGCCAATCAACTCCGTTGGAACTTTGCCGAAACGGTGCCGTGGAACATGATTGCCAATCTCGACTCCTTCACGTTGTTCAATCAAGGGCATAGCAAGCAAATCAAGAACTTCATGTACGGCGAAGCCAACGGCGTGAAGGCGGCGATGTTCGATTACGTTTACGTCACCGGATCGGGTAAGAACCGGACGACGCACTTTCAGACGGTGACGTATCTCGAGCCGGCTAATCTGCGGGCGCCGTACTTTTCCCTGCGACCCGAAGGCTTCTTCACCAAGCTGCTGACGGCGTTTGGTTATCAGGACATCGATTTCGGCCAGCGGCCAGAGTTTTCGAAGAAGTATTTGCTGCGCGGCCAGGATGAAATGTCGATTCGACAAACTTTCAACGACCCACTGCTCTCATTCTTCGAGACTTACCAGGGAACTTCCGTCGATGCCGGCAACAATCAACTCTTTGTATTCCGCGCCGGCTATCGTTGCCAGCCTCAGGAAGCGCAGAACCAACTCGCGCTCGCACTGAACATTCTTAATCTGCTGCCACGATATTAGAACATCGCTGTCCCAGGTGGCTTTCCTCTGTGTCTCGGTGAGGCCTCTGTGCCTCTGTGGTGAACCAAAATTGCGGCATTGACATAGTTTAGTAATCCACGATTGTGTGAATGACCAAACGCCGAAGGCGTTTACTACCTTCAGCCCAGGGTTGCGCGCGTTAGCGCGCTACCCTGGGTAATAAAAACAAAACAGATTCCAACCCTGAAAGGGTTGCGAATAGGTTCGGCTGCGAACGATTCATATTTGTGAATACCATTCACCACCGGTTGCACTGCCTTCGGCAACCCCTTCAGGGTTGCGCTTTCATGTTCGCTCCTTACCCAGGGTAGCCGCGCTACGCGCGTCAACCCCTGGGCTGGAGGTGATAAACGCCTTCGGCGTTCATTGTTCGCGATGCTCAACCGGCGCTCAAGTATGTCATTGCCCAAATCAGGGCAGACATTAACCACAAGACACAGCGTCTTCACGTGCACTTGACTTTGCTCGTCTCTGGGTGGTAAGTAAGCACTTACTTCAAGAGCCCCTCCGATGAAAACTGTCACGGCTAAACTCTCCGGGAATGGAACTATCAACGGCGCGCGTATGACGGGCGAAGAC
>JBKPPE010000370.1:0-7782 GCA_046733375.1 Acidobacteriota bacterium
AATCGAGATACAGCGGAAGGGCGAAATCAGTAAACAGTTGGCCGCGCAACTGGAGGGGCTCGCGAATGCCGACTTCCCTGACTACATCATCATTACGGTCATCCTGGAAGTGGCGAAATCAGGCAGTCAAATGGGTAGCGCGGCTTCGTTGCTTGATCGGCAGACGACGCCTCAACTAAAGCCCGACACGTATTTATCGTTGAAGGGAAAGCGACTCTTTCTCGTCGAATATCAGCCTCCGCGTCCCGATGGATTGGGGGCGCGCTTCGTTTTCCCTCGCCTGGTCGACGGAAAGCCATTCATTTCTGAAGCGGATGGCGAGCTCCTGTTTCACTCGAGTTTGAACGGTGGCCCGGAACTGAGCATGCGCTTCAAAGTCAAAGACATGATCTTCGAAGGTAAACTCGAGTATTAGGCAGATTCGGCAGTGCGTGGCGTGCCGTTTGCCGCAGGAGTGCAGTATCAAGTATTTGGCATCCTGTTGAGCCCGATGATCGCAGCCGCTGCCATGAGTTTCAGTTCAGTTTGGGTGATTGCCAGCGCGCCCCCTCTCGCGGCGCATGCAGTTGTGATTCTCTCCTGAAGCCGATTTCGTGTAGGGCATTTGCGATTTCGGATACCCCGCCAGCTCGAAGAGGGTGCAGATTGACAACGAAAGGAGTTGTTATGAAGCACTGTCAACCCTGCAATTTCGATTTTCCCGACGACCGTAGGTTTTGCGGTTCGTGCGGAGGTCCGTTAAGCGACTCGACTACGTGTGAGTTCTGCGGTGATGTAATCGAGTTGAAGTGGAAGTTTTGTACCGGATGCGGTAACAAGCTGACGCGCGCAGCCTCGCTCCAAAACTCGCACAATCCAGGGTATTCCGTTGAATCCAGTGCGACGCCCGAATGGTATGCAGCTCCAGAACTCCTGCGGGAACTTGATGAGATTACGGTTGAATCGCGTCGTCCCAACAACTTCGTTGACACGCTACCGCCGCCTCGAAAATATGCGCCGCCTGTAGCAAGCGGAAATGGTGAAAGCCTGCGCCAGGGCAAGGACGTTCCCACACTGAGCATGCTGTCAGCCTATGGAAACTCCGAGCCGGTCACAACGCGGCGAATGCCGCATCGTTATTCAATCGTCCTCTCGCTGATGCTGATTGCCTTTTTCGTCATGGTCAGTTTCGGCGGATGGTATGTCTGGGCGCATCGTGGCTCTGCGAGCTCGTCGCGCGCTGAAGTTCCGACCGGAAAAGAGCAGGCGGCAACTGGCAATCAGTTGCCAGTACGCGCCGACGAAGCTACCCCCAATCGTCGGGGAACAGACAACGCGGACGACGAATGGAAGCGCTTGAAACAGGAACGCATCAATGCGTCCCCGGCCGAATGGACGACAATCATCGCGGCGCTGAAACAGGCCGAAGAGAGATATCCTAGTGACTATCGCTTCCCGTACGAGCGCGCAAAGCTTTCGATCAAGGGAGTAACTTCACACCACGAAGCGTTCGCGGCGCTGGCGACTGCCGCACAGAAAGCAATCGACAACGGCAAGGCGCAGGAGATGCTCGACAGTTTATTAGCGGACAAGGACGGAGATTTTTGGAAACCTTCACACGGCCATCGCGAATGGCACGCATTGCTCGAGGCGCTGGAACACGAAGACAAGTCGCAACTCGCTTCACTGCGTCACTGAATCAGTAACCCTGAAAACGATTGGTGATGAACTCGCTAAAGTTGAGTGCATGTTCGCCGTCACGTCGGCGATAAGTTCACGTCGCCATCGATGCCGGTCGCGGCGCCGCTTGAATTCGCACGGGTAGTCGCGGTGCACAACAGACCATTTCTAATTTCTCCCGCTCGCGCTGCATCTGTTTGTCGTTGGCCAGCCACGCGAGTACATCCTTCAGCACGCGCGCGGCGTCGGCATTGTCCGGTTCTGTGATCCGGTAATGCATCCATTGACCTTCGCGCCGCGCCGACACGATGCCCGCGCGTCTCAGGTACGCCAGGTGCCGGCTGATTTTTGGCTGATGCGTTCCCAGTATCTCAGTAAAGAAACAGACGCAGACTTCGTCGCTGCGCATGAGGTTGAGCAGACGCAGACGGGTGTGATCGGCAAACGCGCGGAAGAACCGATCCATGTCGGAGGACTTTGGCTTAACCATACGCCGGAAATCATACCATGAGACACATATGCCTTGACATATATTCTAGAAAGCGGGTAAGCTCCGCACATACGCTTAGGCATATGTGCTAAAAAAAACAAAAAGACTCAGGAAGTGAGGTAAGAATCAATGTCACAGAATATTGAAGAGACGGTAAGGACCAGATACGGGAACGTTGCAGTCGCGAATCTTTCTTCCGAACAGGAAGGTGTCCGCGCGGTGGCCGAGGCATTTGGCTATTCGCCGCAGGAGCTGGCCTCGATTCCGGCGGAAGCGAATATGGGATTGTCGTGCGGCAATCCGACCGCTACGGCCAATCTGCGCGAGGGCGAAACTGTAGTCGACTTGGGTTCGGGTGGCGGGTTAGATGTGTTTCTTGCCGCGGGGAAGGTTGGACCAACGGGCCGCGCAATCGGCATCGACATGACGCCGGAGATGATTGAACTTGCGCAGCGCAACGCGGCGAAGGCGAATGACGGTCGCGGGTACTCAAATGTGGAATTTCATCTGGCCACGATTGACAAGCTACCGTTGTCTGACAATTCGGTTGATTGCGTCATCAGCAATTGTGTGATCAATCTCGCGCCGGACAAATCGGCCGTCTTTCGGGAAATCGCACGCGTTCTGAAACCGGGCGGGCGACTGGCAGTCAGCGATATCGCTTTGAAAAAAGCGCTGCCGCCGGAAGTCAGCAGCGATGTCATGGCTTACGTCGGATGTATCGCCGGTGCGATTCTGGTCGACGACTACAAACACGGATTGATTGATGCGGGTTTTTCAAATGTGCAGGTGATCGATTCGGGTTCGGATCTGAACGCCTACGCGAAGATTGAAAATCAATCGGGCTGCTGTTCACCTGCGGTGACGCAAATTTCTAGCGACGAACGCGTAGCCTCAGGGGCTTACTCCTGCTGTGCGCCGGCGCCGGCAAAAGCGGCCGAAGGCTTGTTCGACAAGTTCACCGAATTGCTCAATCGCTACAACGTCAATGACTACGCTGCGAGCGTTAAGGTGTTTGCGGTGAAATGAAAAGACACCTTGTTCTGTCTTTACAGTCGCTAAACAAAAAGGCGGGCAATAGCCCGCCTTTACCGCAACTGATTAAAACTTACCTTGATTTACGCAGCGACCGGCACCTGCGATGGTTCGAAGCATCTCTTTATATCCTCCGACTCCACCGTGTCATGCTCCAGCAGCAACTCAACCAGACGGGCAATCGAATCGCGTTTTGATGAGACAACGTCGCAGGCGCGCTGCAGTTGCGCGTTGATGATTTCATTCGTGGCTTCGTCAGCGCGATCCAGCAGACTGGGGCTTTGATTCTCCGAAGATTTCTCACTGAGATAGATCGGGCCGAGCGGGCTCATGCCGAATTCGCGCACCATCTTACCGGCGATCTCAACAGCCCGCTCAATGTCGTTCGAGGCGCCCGCAGTCATGGTGCTGAGAATGAGTTGTTCGGCGGCGCGACCGCCCAACAGAATTGCGATTTGATCCTCGAGGTACTCGCGTTTTTTCATGAAGCGATCGCGTTCGGGCAAAGCTTGCGTCACCCCGAGCGCACGACCGCGAGGAAGAATCGAAACCTTGTGAATCGGATCGCCGTTCTTCGCGGCGAGGCCGACGGCGACGTGACCCGCTTCATGAACGGCGGTCGCGTAGCGTTCATCTTCGTCCATCATGAAGCCCTGACGTTCGGCGCCCATCAAGATTTTGTCGCGCGCGTACTCAACGTGCTTACGGGCCACCGTCTCGCGATTGTCACGTGTCGCGGCGATCGCCGCTTCGTTTAAGAGGTTCGCGAGGTCGGCGCCCGAAAAGCCCGGGGTACCGCGCGCTATCCAATTCAATTGGAGGTCGCCGTCGAGGGGGATCCTCCGCGCGTGCACTTTTAAAATCTCTTCGCGCCCGCGCACGTCGGCGAGATTTACCATGATTTCTCGGTCGAAACGGCCCGGTCTGGTTAGCGCCTGATCCAAAACGTCGGGCCGATTCGTCGAGCCGATGACGACGATGCTGGAAGTTTGATCGAAACCGTCCATCTCGATCAAGAGCTGGTTCAGGGTCTGATCCTGATCCGCCGAGCCTGAATCATTCGAGCGTCCGCGCTGGCGGCCCAGCGCATCGATTTCGTCGATGAAGATAATGCAAGGTGAGAGTTTTCGCGCGCGCGCAAAGAGCCGTCTGACACGCGCGGCGCCCACCCCGACAAACTTTTCCTGAAAACTGGATCCTGAGACTGAAAGGAAGGGCACAGCTGCTTCACCGGCCGCCGCGCGCGCGAGCAGAGTCTTGCCGGTTCCGGGCGGTCCAAACAACAAGACGCCACGCGGAGCGCGTCCACCAAGTCGTCCAAAGCCGGCCGGATCGCGGAGGAATTCGATCGTTTCGGCAAGTTCCGCCTTGGCTTCATCAACGCCGGCGACATCGGCGAATGTCGTATTTTGCTTGCCGCTGTAATCGGAGAGATTGAAGCCACCGGTGCGTCCATTGATGGTGGCATGCACTCGCCAGCCGACCAGGCCAAACAGCCCGAGAACCAGAAGCGGCCACGAATAGGTGAGTGCCGCAATCGCGACACTTGGTTGCGCCGAGGCAAACTGCACTGGGACATGGTTCTTCCGGAACAGTTCGACGATAGTTTGCCGAAACGACTCGCCCGCTACGGTGCTTTCAATTCGTGCGGCGTTTGTCTTTGTGACGATCACCGAATCGCCGTCCACGGTGACCGATGCCGCCGTGCCGGCTTCCGCGATCGCGTACAGCTCAGAATAATTGATTGTTTGCGCAGGCGTTTTCGCGTTGCGGTAACGCACCAGCGAGATCGAACCAGCTGCGAAGGCAGTGACGATGAGGACAAGCACAACGCCGTTCGTTTTCTGAGATCGACCAGCGAGTTTTTGAAGACGGAAACTCATAAATATGTTGCTGACGGCGCAAAGCGACCGCCGGCATCTCCATTAATCGATTAGTCAAAAGGAACTAGAGGATTTGGAAGCGGAGGTGTGTCGGGTAAGCTAACGAATCCTAGTGCTCGCGGTAATCGCAAGCAAAACCATTTAGCCATAACGCAAAAAACAAGTCCAGCCTTAAATCATCGAAACGTGATTCAATCGCCAAGGAAATTTCACAAAGTCAGCTTCCCCTCCATCAGGCCCTTCGGCTGGGAGCTTGTCGAGGCTGCTGCTTGGCTACGCCGCACTTCCGTACACTTTCACGGCGCGACGAAACGTCTTAATTCGAGTCAAGTCGCGCGGAAAAGCGAAAAACCTCGCGCGAATAGAGATGTTTCAGTCGGGCATGGCGGTTGCCATTTGGAAAACCGGAAGAAATCCCTTTCGCAGGAGGAGGTAAAACGAGATGCTTTGGACGATTTTTGTAATTCTGCTGGTGTTGTGGCTGGTCGGCTTGGTGTCGAGCTACACGATGGGTGGCTTTATCCACTTGTTGTTAGTGCTCGCGATCATCGTATTGGTGATTAACCTGGTGAGCGGCCGCAGAACAGTTGTCTAGCTCGCGCACCTCACCGCGATCAATTCCTCAAGTAGCCGAAAAATCAGCGGGGCGGTTTATGCGCCGCTCCGCTGCCTTATTTCGATATTCGCCGGGCGGCATAATTTAACTCATCACTCATCACTCATTTAGTCATCACTGATTTGTTACCGCGCGCCTGCTTTCTCATTCCAGCGTTGAATGTTCACACCCATCGCTAGTAGCCAGAACATCAGTGACAGCTCACCGACCGCGGCCGGGACCTGATTGAAAGGGGAGAGAGAGTGCGCGAGCGGAGGCCACAGAAACGTAAGCCAGCACAGACCCGCAACCGCTTCCAGGATACCAATGATACGAGGCAGGAAAGTCGATTTAACGATCAGATAGCCGATTAGCACGCACCAGAATCCAAAAAATACAAGATAGATTTCGAAAGCGCGCGCGTATAACTGGAGACATAGGAGGGCCAGCGCGTGTAACTGTTCGGTGTTGAATGCGTTCAAAGGTCGGTAACCTTCCAACACGACCAGTGGAGCGAGTTGAAAGATGGTGCTGCCGGCCTGCAGAGCAATCGCCACCAGACTAACGAACGCCGCAAATAGCGAAAGGCTTTTGTTTACCGGTTTGAACAACTCATAAAAGAGAAGTGTCCACGCGAGATGGCAGCCAACGCCGATGAGCGCAGCGACGATAGACAACCGCCACAACAGCCCATGCGCCACAAGATTGGCCGCCGTTGCGGCGGCATCGCCAGGAACAACGAGCATCCTGGGAACAATCACCTGGCCGAAGCCTGATGTCAGGGCTTCAAGCAACGCAAAGAGGCCGGCCATGCGAGCCATCAATAGTGGGGATTTGCCTTTCATCATTCGTTCTGCGCTGTCGTGAAAGCTGTCCAACGTCAGCGTTGACCGCGCGGCGCGATTTCACTCATTACTCATCAACAACGGACAGATTAAGGCGTTGTTTCGCACCGGTGCGCATCACTTGCTCGGATCTTCGATCCGCTGCATCTCGGTTCGCCATTCGGTCACATCCAGCATCACCAATCCCTCGATACGTTTGACAAAGTTTTTGGTGGCTTTCTCGGAATCGTACTCGTTAGTCGCGTGGGCGATATAAAGGAATTTCTCAATTTGCAGCCAGTGATAGATATAGCCGTACCGAATGAAGTTTTCTCGCCAGCCGTTGATGGTAAGCAGCCCCGTCGCTATTGCGGCGAGCGCTGAGAAAGCAGCGCCGACAATTTTCACGGATCCCCCCGAGGACAAGAGGAGTATGACCGGTATTACAGCGGTGCAGACGAGCGCGACCCCCTGAGCCAGCCTGCTCTTCAGGTGGTTTTCCTTCTTCCAGACCAGATACTGGTCGATCAAGCAATCGCAGCGCTGCAAAGCGATCTCATCTGTCGTCTTCCCGTCCGTTGGCAGCTTATAACAGCGGACTTTTCCTTCTTCCTTATTACTCATTGTGTGTCCTTCCTTCATAGGAGCGGGATTATCCGCGGCCGGTAAGCGACCCAACGTCGAAGTTGACAGGGCGGCGCTGAAAGCAAGGATGAATTAGGAAGGACGAAGGCGGAATTTTGTTTTCTTTCATCCTTCATCCCTCATACTTCATCCTTGCGTTTCGCTCCGGTCCAACGAGTTGTTGGGCGCGTTCACAGAATTAGTATAAATATTACCGACTGTGGCACTTTGCCCCCTTTTATTGCGACGTGCGAAACACCACGAAGCATGGCACCGATTCGTGCGAAGATTATTCACTCGATAACGCCGCTACCAGAAAAACCACGAGAGCGCGAATGGCGACAATCCAAGCGACGACAATTATTACTATCCTTACGTAGATCTTGGCGCCCGGAACATGTGCCGCCATCATTGATAAGTGGCCCAACGCAATCACAGGTCCAACAAACACAAGAAAGTAGATTAGCAGGCTGGACGCTCCCATGATTTTGGGCAGTCGACCACTGGACGAGGCTTGGCTGAGCGTTAGCTCTTCAGCCTGCAAAGGCCCAGCGGTAAAGAACAACGTGTTGATTTCTCCTGTCGCAGGAAAGAGGTGCCGATAGCATCGCTTGAGTACGTCCTCGAGGGCTGACACTTGCGTCGCTGAGCCGAGCAAGTCGTGGTATAGAA
>JBKPPE010000371.1:0-5724 GCA_046733375.1 Acidobacteriota bacterium
AAACGGGCGTGCGTCGCGCTAGCGATGGGTGAATTCAGACTCAAGCGTCGCTGACGCGACGGGAATCTCGACGCATCACGATCCCGGCTTGAAAGGCCGGGCTAAATTCAAATCGTCACTAAGCGACGAAAACCACACCAGCAACCACTTTTGAGGCAAGGCTATTAACAAGAGCAATTGACAGAATCTATAACTCGCTCAACAATCTTTCGCCCTGATTATTCATATGACTCAGAGATTCTCTTATTTCATCGCCGTCACCTTGCTTTTGTCCATAATGGCGAATCTTAGTGCGCCTGCCGTTGGCACAAACGCTGCTTCCAGTGAACTCGACATTCTCATCGTCCACGGCAAGTTGGTTGACGGTTCCGGGCGCAAAGCTCGGAACGCAGATGTCGGCATTCGCGGTGACCGAATCGTATTCGTCGGCGACGCGCGCAAAGCGAATGTCTCGGCCGCGCGCACCATCGATGCAACTGGCATGATCGTCGCGCCGGGATTCATCGACTCGCATACGCACACGCTCGAGGATCTTTCCGATCCAACCCGAAAAACGAACGAGCCGTACCTCATGCAGGGTGTAACTACAGTGGTCACCGGTAACGACGGGGGCAGCGCGCCGAACATCGGCGATACATTGCGCAAGTGGGATGAGCAAGGCATTGGCACTAACGCCGCTTTGCTTGCAGGTTTTGGGACGGTCCGTCGTCGCGTGTTGGGTGCGACGGATGCGCAACCGACGCCGGAACAATTGGAAGAGATGAAGAAGCTGATCGCGCAGGCGATGGATGACGGCGCGTTTGGCATGTCGACAGGTTTGTATTACGCGCCGCAAAGCTACGCGAAAACAGAAGAAGTCATCGAGCTCGCGAAAGTCGCGGCCGCGAAGGGCGGGATCTATGACACGCACATGCGCGACGAAGGGTCATACACAATTGGGCTGCTCGGCGCGATTAAAGAGACGATTCGTATAGGTCGCGAAGCGAAGCTTCCGGTTCACATTTCGCACATCAAAGCGCTCGGGCCAGATGTCTGGGGACAAAGCAAACAAGCGCTTGACTTGATGAAGAACGCGCGTCGCGAAGGTATCGAGGCCACCGCTTGTCAATATCCATACGAAGCATCCGGCTCGAGCTTGACGGCGTCCTTGGTGCCACGCTGGGCCGAGATTGGCGGGCAAAGCCAGTTGCTTCAGCGCATCAACGGTTCGGAAAGCAGGCAGCGGTTGATTGCTGAAATGGAGCAGAACCTGAAGCGTCGTGGCGGCGCAGAATCTCTGCTGATCATCGACTCGCGCGATCGTCAGTACGTGGGCAAACGCCTGAACCAGATTGCGCAGGAAATGAACAAGACGCCCGTCGAAGCTGCACTCGAAATCATCAAGAATGCCGGCGGTGCCGGTGTGGCGTCCTTCAACATGAATGAAAAAGACATCCGTCGCTTCATGAAGGATAAGTTTGTGATGACGTGCTCTGATGGCTCGACCGGTCATCCACGCAAGTACGGAACCTTTCCGAAAAAGCTTCATGATTATGTGTTCACCAGCAAGCTGATCTCGATCGAATTCATGGTGCGGAATTCGAGCGCTTTGACCGCCGAAACGTTTCGCATCCCTGAACGCGGGCTCATCCGTGAAGGCTATTTCGCGGACGTGATTGTCTTCGATCCCAGGGTGGTCACCGACCGCGCGACCTACGAGCAGCCTGAGCTGCTTTCGGAAGGCATGCGCTTCGTGTTGGTCAACGGCCGATTCGCAGTCGCGGACGGCAAATTCACGGGGACACTTGCCGGGCGCGCTTTGCGAAAACAGCGATAGAGAGCAAGGCAGTAGCCCACCGTAAGGAGGGTGTGACGCCGCCACTTTCTCTGCGTCCTCCCCGAAGTCCTCGGTTTGTGCACCTGCGGTTAAGTTCAAAACAAAAGGAGAAACCGCAGAGGATTCGAAGGTCTTCGCAGAGGAACGCCGAGTCAACTGAACTTAGGACACTACCCCGCGATCGAAGTTATTGTTTACGGCGGGAACTTTGTAGTAACTTATCGCCGCTTCTGGTCTCTTCCAATAATTCACGATTTCGAAAGGAGTCTTCAATGAAAGCACGAATTTCTTTGGCAGTTCTTGCTTTGTTGATATTGGCCGTGGCGGGGGTCGCTGCGGGCGACCAACCATTCATGCGCGCCGCGCGCGCCGATTTGATGACCGCAAAGAGTGAATTGCAAAAAGCGATTCCTGACAAAGGTGGTCATCGCGTTAATGCGATCCAGCTCGTAAATCAGGCGATTGCGGAGGTCAACGCCGGCATGGCTTTCGATCGCCGACATAATCACGCCACCTTCAGCGCGGCGCCAGACCAACCGCACATGACTGCGGCGCTCGCGGCTTTGGAAAGCGCGAAGAACAATCTGGACCATGCGACGTCCGATAAGGGCGGCCACCGCGGCCGCGCGATTGATATCATCAAAGACGCGATCGGTGAAGTGAAAAAAGGTATCGAAGCGGGAAAGCAATGACCTGCTAAGGGCAAAGAGCTAAGGGCCAAGGGCAAAGGGCAAAGAGGTAAGAGCAAAGTGAATGAGGTGGCGAGGCTCGCCGACAAACGGCTCTTCGCTCTTTGCCCTTTGCTCTTTGCGCATTATGAGAGCCGTCATCTTCGAACGACACGGTGGGCCTGAAGTTCTCAAGTTCACCGAAGTTTCCGAACCGAAAATCAAAGCCAACGAAGTGCTGGTTGAGGTCCGCGCCTGCGCGTTGAATCACCTCGACGTGTGGGTGCGCAACGGACTTCCAGGCATCAAGATTCCGCTGCCTCACATCCTCGGCAATGACATTGCCGGTGTCGTGCGTGAAGTCGGCGAGTTAGTGACATGGGTCCACCCCGGCGACGAAGTGATGATTCAGCCCGGCGTGTCTTGCGGTCATTGCGCTGAATGTCTCGCGGGCCGCGACAACATGTGCGACGAGTATGACATCATCGGTTATCGACGCGACGGCGGATACGCTGAGTTTGTGGCGGTGCCGGGCATCAACGTGATTGCGAAACCGAATAATCTCACCTGGCCCGAAGCCGCGGCGTTGCCGCTGGTTACTTTGACCGCCTGGCACATGCTCGTGGCACGCGCGAACGTGCAGCCCGGCGAAGATGTGCTGGTGCATGCGGCCGGCAGCGGTGTGGGCTCACTGGGAATTCAGATTGCGAAATTGCGCGGCGCGCGCGTGATTACGACCGCAAGCGCGGACGACAAACTTGCGAAGGCACGCGAACTCGGCGCAGATGAGACGATCAATTACACGCAAGCTGATTGGCCGAAAGAAGTTCGGCGGCTGACGAACGGCCGTGGTGTCGATGTAGTCTTCGAACACACTGGCGCGGAGACATGGCCAGGCTCGATTTTGTCTTTGAAAAAAGGTGGCCGCCTGGTCACGTGCGGCGCCACCAGCGGCTTTGATGCGAAGACCGATTTGCGCCACGTCTTCTATCGGCACCTGACGATTCTCGGTTCAATGATGGGTTCGAAAGCTGACCTGCTGGCAGCGATGAAGTTCATCGAATCGGGCCAGATTCGCGCTGTTGTCGATCGCACACTGCCACTGGCTGAAGCGCGCAAGGCCCACGAGTTAATCGAAGATCGAGCGCAGTTTGGAAAAGTGGTTCTGGACATTGATTCATTGAATCATTGATTCATTGAACCAATGGATCATTTTCCCGACACGTCCTCGATCTTGTATCGCTTCTTCAGTTCCGGCTCATTCTCTGGCGGGATGACAACGTTCGAACCTGCGATAAATATCTTCCGATCATCGGTGCCGATCCAATCGACAACTTTCGGCGCATTAGTATGGAGGATTTCTGTGTCTTCGTGCGTGAATTCCTTTCCATCCAGCTTGCGGAATACCCACACGTAACGAAAGCCGCCGTCGCGAATCATCTTCAGCTTCTGCTCGAATTCCGTCGCCGGGGTCGCGAGCGGGCGATAAGTCGAAGTGTCAGAAGTGTTCTCGTTATTTGTTGGCGGAGCAGCATGACTGCAGCCGCTCAAGATGAGGCCAAGAGAGAAACAAATTGGGATCACCCGCTGTTTTGCCTCAAAAGTCATCGACATCGAAACGACACGGCTTTCGTCGCTTAGCGGTGCATTGAATTTAGCCCGGCCTTAAGGCCGGGAAGATGGACGAAAACGCGCGTACGTCGCGCTAGCCACGCGTGAATCCGAACTCAAGCGTCGCTAACGCGACGCAAATCTCAACGCATCAGCGGTCCCGGCCTTGAAAGGCCGGGCTAAATTCAGATCGTCGCTAAACGACGAAAACCACACAACCAAGCACTTTTGACGCAAGGCGATCACCCCTTGCATTGCGAACTTTCTCGAGCGCTACTAACGGTCGCGCTATCGCCCCGCTCCTCTTACGGCGAGTTGTCGTTGCCGGTGGCACCGCCACCATCGTCCGCATCCGTGTCCGGAAGTGGTTCGCCTTTTGTCTGACGCAGATGCAAGATGCGACATTGTTTGTCTTCGTACGCAATGTCGAACCAACCACTGCGCCGAGCATTGTCCATGAACGCAACGTGATCGTTGGTAGTATCGGTAAACACCCATTGCGCGCCGAAGCGATCGCGAATTAACGGCGCGGAATCTTCCGTCTCGCCGGTCGTTATGTCCACATACAGTTGGGACAACTCGGGACTTCGGTCCAGCAGGTAAGTCGGATCCAACCCGGACACGTATGCGTGGCTGGGGTCGAAATAGAACAGCCGCGGAAAGTCGTCCCAATCTGTGTTGAATACAACCTGGCCCGCCGGAATATTTGCGCGCATCCAGTTGGCGCCCCGCAAGTAGTAGTCCCGCGGCTCACTTCCTGCGATGTCACCAGTCGTCTGGTGCACATTGATCAGAAAAATGACGGCCAGGCCGGCAGCCGCGAGTGCAATCTTCACCGTGCGCCAAGTTTCGGCATTCTTTTTTTCTTTCGCGACCTCGGTCGGCTCTTGGCGATCGAGAAATGGCTGCAAGTCCTGCAGCACCTCATCCGGCAGTCGCGTGAAGACTGCGCGTCCGCGCCAATATTGTTCGAATGTAAATGCGGCAAACAGGATCGCGAACGGCGGAAAATATTCAGCGAAACGTTTCCAGCGCATATTCATCAACAGCAACAACGTTGACAGCACCAACAAATAGAGCGGCTTCTTTGACGCCTTTCGATCGTTGCCGTCGAACGCAAGATATCCCGCAAACATCGCGACGAGTGCGATGAAACAGTTGGCCAGAAATTCACGCGTGTCGTACGGGTACCATTCGTTGCCAACCTTCGTGGCGAAATCTGTCGGCGTGATCTTGACGCGCGCATGCTCCCAAAACAGATGCAGGTTGTGTGGAAAGTACGGATTGATGACCAAGCCGAGCGCGCATCCCGCCGCCACGTAAGCTAATGGACGCCACTCAAATCGTTCTTCGGTCCATGCGACGACCGCTGTCCAAATTCCTGCCGCCAGCAAAAGCAATACGAACAAGTCGTACGTCCAGGTGAAAATCAGCGCCAGCGGCAATAGTTGCCAGTGCTTTCGCTGAAACATGAAGTGCGTGCCGATAACCAGAAACAGAATCGCGAACGGCGGTGCCTTCGTCATGTTCATGCGGTAGAGAAACGGTGCCGAGCATGCCAGCAGCGCCAGCAACCACAGCAACCGATAACGAATCTCGTAGCGCACAATCAGCCAGTAACACGCGAAG
>JBKPPE010000372.1:0-3400 GCA_046733375.1 Acidobacteriota bacterium
CCGATCACCAGCAGGACGAGCAATCCCAGCAGCACGGCGAGTAACGCACCGACTGTCGCGGCAATAATCTTCAGCGCACTGGCTCTGGTCTGTCGTGGCGGGATGGGCGTGGGCGTATAAGTGTTCAAGGTAATTAGAACCCGTCGGTGCGATTCAACGCATGCGGGCGCAGTATAACCAGAATGAGCGATGCCAGCTACCTTCAGGTGAAGGCCAAATCCAAATCTCAGCTCGGGCAGCTGTTGAGTCAGTCAAGACCCTCGGACCATTGGCATACCACCGTTTGCGACAAACGTGGCGATAGTCGGTAAGCAGCGTGATGTCACAAACTTAGAGCGCCGCTGCAATTATGGTTGCAAAGCGCGCTCCCGCAGTCTATCCTACGCGACTCTACGGCACACTCCGAGCCACAGCCCGGGTTGCAACCTTTCAGCGACTGACAGGGCTCCAAGCACTGGAGACACACGTCGCTTATCCGCCGTGAGGCCAATTTCGCGACGTTCGGTTCTTTGATTTTCTAGGTTGCTGCTATTAGAACAGCAGCAAGTCGAGCGCTAGCTCGGTAAGCGAAACAATATCGACGCCTTCTGGCGGTGTTTGAGTTTCTCCGGCGGTCGTCGTATCGCCTGAAACAGCCGACGCACAAGGCGGAGTTTGGGTTTCGCCAGGGGCGCACGGTGACGGTGGCGTTTGAGTTTCGCCCGCGAGGGCCGAGCCGGTAACTAATAGCGCTAACATGAGAGTCGCGAAAAGGGTTCTCATTTTCGTCATGCTTTCTCCTTAAAGTTTTCAAGGGTTTCCAGTTATTCAAAAACGAGGGCGCCAATTCTATTCCGAATTACCGTCAAGAGGCAGACCTATTATCAAAACGACAGAAAGGCAAGCCTCACATGAAGTTACAGGCTCAAACTAAAACTGCAGTCCGTACCGACAGCCACGCCCCCGTTTTAAGAAGGGCACAATCCGCCTGCGAAATCGCGAAAGAGCTTGAAAAAGGCGGTGAATATCAAGCTGCCATCGAAGCGCTTTCGGAGTTCTGGGATGGGTTCAGCGATTCCGTCAACGCCAAAGGACTCGACGAAAGCACCGAAGCGCATTTGCTGGTGCGCGCAGGGTCTCTGGCGGGGTGGCAAGGCAGCGCTGACTCAAGCAACGGCAGTCAAGAAAAGGCAAAGAATCTGATCACCCGAGGTATCGAGCTTTACGAGAAACTGGGCGATCTCACGCACGTGGCTGAAGCGCGCGCCGACTTGGCGGTTTGTTATTGGCGGGAAGGCGCCTATGACGAAGCGAGAGTGACACTTTCTGAGGCGTTGAGTTCGGTTACTGACGAAGATGTTGATCTGCGAGCTTCAATCCTGGTACGAGCGGGAATTGTGGAAGTCGACTCGCGTCGGTTGAGCGAAGCGATTCGCATCTACAACGAAGCAGCAACGCTGATTGAGAAAAGCAGCGACCATAATCTGCACGGAACGTTTCACAATAGCTTCGGACTTGCGCTGCGTCGCATGGCTGACGTGGACAATCTCGAAGCCTATGTCGATCGCGCGCTCGTGGAATACACGGCCGCCAGTTTCCACTTCGAACAGGCCGGCAACACGCGTTACTTGGCCCGGGTAGAGAACAATCTCGGCTTTCTGTTTCATACCATAGGCCGGTACGAGGACGCGCACACCCACTTAGATCGCGCGCGCTCTCTGTTCGCCGAGCTCCGCGATACGGGAACCGTGGCCCAGGTAGATGAAACGCGCGCGCGCACGTTTCTCGGGCAGGGAAGATTCAATGATGCCGAGCGGTTGATTCGTTCTGCCGTGCGAGTTCTGGAGCGCGGCGACGAACAGGCAGTGCTGGCCGAAGCATTGACCACGTACGGAATTGTGAAAGCAAGGCTCGGCAAGTTTGTGCGCGCACGACAGCTTCTGGATCGAGCAATTCAAATTGCCGAGGTCTGCGGCGACGTCGAAGGTTCCGGCCGCGCAAAGCTGAGCATCATCGAGGAACTAACCGCGCAAACTTCGCCGCAAGAGCTGGTTGATACATATCATGCGGCGACCGAGCTGTTGAAGCGGTCCCAGGACCCATCCACCACTACGCGCCTCATCCGGAGCGCCTTAATCGTTATTGATGCTTTGCAACTGTCTGAGGCCGAGACGGAGCCTGCCCTCGCCGAAAGCTGGGCAAACTTCTCGTTGAAGAAGCAGGTGCGCGCGTTTGAGAAGGCACTCATTGAACGCGCCTTAAGGGACTCAGGTGGAGCGGTGACAAAGGCCGCTCACATGCTGGGTTTCAAGCACCACCAGAGTCTGATTTCATTGATCAATAGTCGCCATCGCGATCTGCTGGGCCAGCGCTCGGCAGTGCGGCCGCGGCGTAGCCACTTGTTCTCAAAGTCGCGCAAGACGAAGCGCAAAACTGTCGCAACCCATAAAGTGCCGAGTTCTCAGATTCGGATTCTGCACGTTGAGGAACAGAAGCCGGTTGCTGACCAGGTCGGCGATCTGCTGAAGGCTGAGAACTGGAAAGTCGATTGGTGTACCGACGTGGATACTGCGCTGCGAATGCTGACCGGTGACGAGCATTACGACGTGTTGCTGATTGGCAACACGGTCAGCGACTTGAGCGCATTTGAGTTGGCGGAGCGCGCGCGAAAAATTACGCATCGTCGCCGCACGCCAATGATCATGATGTCGCCAAACGACTTGGAGAAGTATGCCTGGCGCGCGGGAATGGACGCCTTTCTTAAACAGCCGCAACAGATCAACGAATTAACGAGTACCGTGAATCGACTGTTACGTGAAGGCTCCAAGAACCGTTAATTCAGCGTGCGCACGTTAGCGCGCGACCACCGTCAATCGAATACGTGGCGCCGGTTATCCACGAGGCCTTTTCGGAAGCGAGAAACAAAACCAGATCCGCAATCTCCGATGGACTTCCAACCCGACCCAGCGGATGCGTCGTGCGCGAGTGTTCCAGAAACTTGGCGTACGCTTCTTTGTCCATTCCGCCGCGCTTATGAATCTCTGTCACCACGACACCCGGATTGACGGCGTTAACTCTTACTCCTTTCGCGGCCAATTCCAGAGTGGCACAGCGCGTTAGTTGATCGAGCCCGGCTTTGGAAACACAGTACGCGAGGACGCCCGGGAATGAGCGCAGTCCGGTGACACTAGAAATGTTGACGACATTTCCCTTTGTTTCAATCAAGTGAGGCGTGCAAAGCTGCATCAATCGGAATGGTGCGCGAAGATTGACGTTCATCAACGCGTCCCAAGCGGCTGGCTCGGTGTTCTCAATTGTGCCGCTCGAAATATGGCCTGCCGCGTTCACTAATACATCGAGGCTTCCGAACTCTCTGATCACGTCTTCTACTGCTCGCCCCATCGCATCGCTGTCCGTCACG
>JBKPPE010000373.1:0-6889 GCA_046733375.1 Acidobacteriota bacterium
GCATGTGATATTGCGTGCGCAACAGCTCTGATAACTGGTTGAAAAGTTGCAGCTGCTTTTTGTCGTAGTACGAGCGCCACATGGCGGTTTCGAGGCGCGCCACCTCGTCCGCATCGAACTCGCGCATCTTCGCGGTCCGCGGAAAGTACAGGTCATAAAGCACACCGCCGATGAGCAGCACGCCGATCAGAAGCAGTGAACGGAAGACAATCTTCTTCATGTTGAGCCTCGACATCGCTCGTTAGTCGTGATATTTCCGGGCTCTCATAAACGTGCTGAAACTCCTCAAAGCGCTGGGTTTTGCCATTCTAATCTGGATCATCGGTTTTGTCTGGGGCAGCTTCGTTTTCATCACGCCCGCGCTGAAAGCGACGCCGCGGATCCCATATGTGTCGGCGAATCCGACTATCAGCTTTCCCATTTTGTTCGTGTGGATACCAGTGACTTATCTATTCACCCGCATTTGTTTGTGGCGCAGTCAGAGCCCAACGGCTGAGGGCTTTAAAGTCGGGGTTGTGTTTGCCGCCATAAACTTTCTTTTGGATCTGTTATTGTTGGTCTTTCTTTTAAAAGCGGGTTTTGGATATTTCGCGTCGCTGACCGTTTGGCTTGGCTACCTTATTCTGCTAATAATTCCGTGGCTTACCGGACGTTCGTTGCAAAAGGCTCTGCCCTGAGAGGGTTTCGGCAATCATTTTTCGAGAGGACGATATGGCATACACACATCACGAACTGAAGCACAAGACACTCGCGGAATTGCGCGACATCGCGAAAGACATCGATCACGAAGCTTTGCAAGGCTACACGCAACTCAATAAAGAACACCTGGTCGTGGCGATGTGCAAAGCCCTGAATATAGATATTCACGAACATCATCAGGTCGTTGGGATCGATAAGGCTGCCGTGAAATCACGCATTCAGGAATGGAAGAAGAAGCGCGACACGGCCCTTGAAGCGCATGATCATGCGCAACTGAAGCGCGCGCGCCGTTCCATTCATCGCCTGAAAAGACAGATTAACAAAGCAACCGTCTAGTTTTTCTTGCCAACTGTTGTTGCAACTCTCCCGCAAGCAAACGCGAAGAATTTCGTGTGGATTGCTGACAACCTGTCGGTTAGCCTATTCCTTCACACCCAGACGTCGCCAGCGTTAACTCTCTCGAACGCTTGCCAAATCCAGGAGGAATAGCAGTCATGAAAAGAAGTTCATTTCTACCGGTACTGATCACACTTGCAATTACCTTAGTCGTCGCAGCCACCGCGAGCGCGCAAGGCAGAGGACGCGGCGGTGGCGGTGGTGGTGGGCGCGGCGCATCGCCGGGCGGACCTCCGAGCGGCGTCGGTGTCGATCGGGGACTCGGTCGCTCGTCAGACGCTTCGATGGGACGTTCTGATGAAGGTCGCGGCAACGCTTCGACACGATCCAATGGCCGTTCGGACGCGGGATTGGAACGCGCGCGTATGGCGAGCCAAAACTTGCATGATGCAGACAACGATCTGCGGCATCATCCCAACATCGCGCGCGACATGCATGTGAACGCGAACGCTTTGCGTGCTGGTTATCAAGCGGCACTGGTTACGAATCCGAATCTGACGTTCGGAAACTATGTTGCAGCCACACGGTTAGCGCAGAACCTTGGGGCAAGAAATCCGGCGATTACTCGCGACGCAATTCTTGCGGGACTCGCGGATGGCGACAGCATCGGCAAGACACTGCGCAACTTGGGATTGACGAGCGACGAGGCCAGCGCCGCGAAGAAACGAGTCGAACGGCAGATCAAAGAAAGCAAGAACAACCACTAAGAAGTACTTTACGGATGAATTCAACAGGCGGGCTCGTGCCCGCCTTTTTGTTTTGCCATGGCGACTGCCTCAATTGACTTTCCGCGCAAACTGGCATAGAAAACTTTGCGCAGTTCCCCTCTCAGAATTTCATAAAACGAAAACGAGGTAGCTCATGAAGCAAGCTATCAGTATCAACGTCAATGGTGTCGATCACACGTCCGAAGTCGAGCCGCGCATGCTGCTGGTGCATTATTTGCGCGACGCACTTGGACTCACGGGCACGCACGTCGGCTGTGAGACATCGATTTGTGGCGCATGCACTGTGTTGCTCGACGGCCAGGCGGTGAAATCGTGCACCGTCTTCGCGGTGCAGGCCGATGGTTCGAATATCACGACAATTGAGGGCCTGGCCGCGAATGGCAATTTGCATCCCGTACAGGAAGGTTTCTGGGAATGCCACGGCTTGCAGTGCGGTTACTGCACGCCGGGAATGATCATGACTTCGACGCAGATTGTTGATCGAAATCCAAACGCTTCGCGCGAAGAGATTCGGCATGGGCTCGACGGAAATCTCTGCCGGTGCACGGGATATCAACATATCGTCGAAGCGGTGGAATATGCGGCGAAGAAGGCGAGCGCGTAAGTGGCACAGACTTTAGTCTGTGATCACGCGCACGTACAGACTCAAGTCTGTGCCACTACATGGAGGCATCATGGCTAAGTACGTTGGTAAAAGAATCAAACGAACCGAAGACCCACGATTGATCAAGGGGCTGGCTCATTACGTCGACGACATCCGTCTACCCGACACGTTGCATGTCGCGTTCGTCCGCTCGATCTATGCGCACGGCCGAATTACAAGCATCGACACGAGCGCGGCCGCGAGTGCGCCGGGTGTTGTCGCCGTTTACACGGGCAAGGACATCGCTTCGAAGATAGGCCCGGTTCCCTGCGCGGCGGCGTTACCGGATTTGAAGGTGCCCGATTATCGTGTGCTCGCGACTGACAAGGTTTTGTTTGTCGGTCATCCCATCGCCGCCGTCGTCGCCACCGACAAGTATCTGGCACGCGACGCTGTGGATCATGTGGCGGTCGAGATCGAAGAGTTGCCCGCCGTGGTGCACGTAATTGATGGCGTTCCCACGACTCCCGTTGTTCACGAACACTTCGGCGACAACATCGCTTACAAATTAACTTCCGGTGAAGGTGACATCGAAGCCGCAATGAAGGCTGCGGATCGAATCATCAGCCAAAAAATGATTCATCAAAGGCTCGCGCCCGTTGCGATGGAGCCGCGCGGCGTGCTCGCCAGATATTTCCCCGGCGAAGAAGAACTCACGGTTTGGTCGTCGACGCAGATTCCGCACCTATTGCGAACGCAACTCGCTTTGATGATTGGTATCCCCGAGAACAAGCTGCGCGTAATCACGCCTGAGGTCGGTGGCGGCTTTGGATCGAAACTCAACGTTTATGCCGAAGAGGCTTTGCTCGGCTGGATTTCAATGCAGCTCGGCAAGCCGGTGAAATGGATTGAATCGCGCCGCGAAAACATGCAGGCGACGATTCACGGCCGCGCGCAGGTCGGCACGATTGAAGTCGGCGTCAAGAATGACGGCACCATTACTGGACTGCGTTACAACGTGATCGCCGATCTCGGTGCTTATCATCAACTGTTAACGCCTGCGATCCCGACGTTGACGGGCTTGATGTTGAGCGGCGCCTACAGAATTCCCGCGATTCAGATGAATGTCACTGGCGTTTTCACCAACAAGATGTCCACCGATGCGTATCGCGGCGCGGGTCGTCCCGAAGCGACGTACGTTGTCGAGCGCGTGATGGACGTGGTCGCGCGCGAACTGAACATGGATCCGGTCGCGGTTCGGCGCAAGAACTTTCCGGCCGCAAACGAATTTCCATTTCACACCGCTACGGGTCTGGATTACGACAGCGGCGATTATGAAGGGGCGCTGAAGAAAGCGCTCGATTTGACTGGCTATCAGAAGCTTCGCGACGAACAGAAGAAATCGCGCGAGAACGGAAAACTAATCGGGATCGGCGTGTCGAGCTACGTCGAGATTTGCGCGCTCGGCCCATCACAAGCGATGCCGGCGGGCGGTTGGGAAAGCGCAACCGTGCGCATCGAACCGACCGGGAAAGTGACAATTCTCACCGGCGCTTCGCCGCACGGACAGGGGCAGGAGACTTCGTTTGCGCAGATCGCGGCTGATGAACTCGGTGTTGAAATCAACGACGTGACCGTCATTCACGGAGACACCGGCGTCGTGCAATACGGCATCGGGACGTTCGGCAGTCGCGCGACGGCGGTGGGTGGGACCGCGGTTCTGATCGCGATTCAAAAACTGAAAGAGAAGGCTGCGAAAATTGCGGCGCACATGATGCAGTGCGACGCGTCGCGTTTGCGGTTTGAAGCCGGGTGCTATTCGAGAGAAGAAGCGGCGGCTGCTGCGGCAATGGGTAAGTCAGAACCCGTCGTGCCTGTCGGTGAGGGGCCAGCTGGAGCGCTTAACGAAGTGCCGACGCCGAGCAACGGACGCGAAAAGATCACGATCCAGGAAATCGCGCTCGCCGCTTACATCGCGAAAGAACTCCCGCCGGACACGGAACCGGGATTGTCGGCCACGTACTTTTTCGAGCCGAAGAACTTCACGTTCCCCTTCGGAACTCACATCTGCGTAGTCGAAATCGACAAGGAAACGGGCGAAACAAAGATCGTGCGGTACATCGCCGTCGATGATTGTGGCAAGGTGATCAATCCGCTGCTTGTCGATGGCCAAGTGCACGGCGGCATCGTGCAGTCAATCGGGCAAGCTTTGTATGAAGAAGTTATCTACGACGACCAGGGACAACTCGTCACTGGCGAGCTAATGGACTACGCGCTGCCGAAGGCTTCGCAGCTTCCGTGGTTTGAAACTGATCGCACGGAAACGCCTTCGCCCGTGAATCCGCTCGGGGTGAAAGGCGTCGGTGAAGCAGGCACGATCGGCGCAACGCCGGCAATTGTGAATGCTGTGGTCGATGCGTTAGCTCCGTATGGAGTAACGCATCTGGATATGCCTATTCGGCCCGAAAAAGTTTGGCAGATTATCAACGGATAGCTTTAGGGGCAGGGCTTGTCCCTGCCCGCTCTTTCATGTCGAAGCCGGCAGGGACAAGCCCTGCCCCTACAGACAATCGGAGGATTCATGATCCCAGCACAATTCGAATACGCACGCGCGAACACACTCGATGAGGCGCTGAGTTTTCTCGCGCAGAATGAAGATGCCAAGATTCTCGCAGGCGGTCACAGTCTGATTCCGGCGATGAAACTGCGGCTGGCGATGCCGGCCATGCTGGTTGATATTGCGCGGATTAAAGACCTCTCGTATATCAGCGAAGATGGCGGCCATATTCGCATCGGTGCGATGACGACGCACTATCAAATCGAATCTTCTGACCTTTTGAAGAACATCTGCCCGTTGCTTCCCGAATGCGCGTCGCACATCGGTGACATGCAAGTGCGAAATAAAGGCACGATCGGCGGAAGCCTCGCGCATTCAGATCCTGCAGGCGATTGGCCCGCAGCCATTCTCGCGCTTGACGCAGAGTTGGTTGCCGTGAGCAAGGGCGGCGAGCGGATAATCAAAGCCAGCGACTTCTTCGTTGACTTACTCACAACGGCGCTGCAGCCCGGCGAAATCCTGCGTGAGATTCGCATCAACAAATCGCCAGGCCGCACCGGATATGCGTACGTAAAAATGGCGCATCCGGCGTCAGGATTTGCGGTGGTCGGCGTGGCCGCGAACCTCTCGTTTAATGGTGGAAGTGAATGTAAGTCCGCAGGTATCGGCATCACTGGCGTTTCTTCCAAAGCGTATCGGGCATCGTCGGTCGAAACCTCTTTGACGGGCGCTAATTTGGACGACAACGCGATTGCCGCCGCCTCGTCCCATGCGACCGATGGCATCGATGTGAATGGTGATGTGTTCGCATCAGAAGATTACCGTCGCCACCTTGCGGCCGTTTACACGCGAAGGGCGATTGCCGCGGCGCTGAAGTCAGTACCATCCGCGTGAGCGGATGGGTTCTGAGCATAACTTACGATGAGTGATGAACCCACCCGTTCACGCGGGCGGTACTGACATGAACATCGAAGCCACTTACGAAATTAAAGCCCCGCGCGAACGCGTCTACGCTGCGTTGATTGATCCTGAAGTTCTACGTCATGCAATCCCCGGCTGTGAATCACTCGAAAAAATTGGCGACGATCTTTACACGGCAACGATGAAAGCGGGCATCGGCGCCATTAAGGGAACTTTCAAAGGCGAAGTACACCTCGAAGACATGCGACCGCCGGAACACTATCGCATTGTCGTACAAGGCAAGGGTGCGATGGGCTTCGCGAAGGGCTCCGCCGATTTCGACCTGGAAGAAAAAGACGGCGGCACCCTGATTAGATATGGAGGCGAAATGCAGATTGGCGGATCAATCGCGGGTGTCGGCCAACGGATGATTCAAGGCGCCGCAAAAATGATGGCGTCGCAATTCTTTGCTAAACTGGAAGCCGCCGTTACCGGCGGCAACTAAATCCTCCAAAGCCCCTCGATAATCAACCGTAGAAATAACGGATGCCTCAGTTGCGGTTCCAAATTCTCGAACTGTTTTTGCTGGCGATACCGGTCGCGTGTGTTGCCTGGACCATCACCCACGAAGAAGTATTTCGCGAGCCACGCGAATACTGTGAACGGCGCAGCCAGGACTGTCGCCGCTGGTACGAAAGAAAATTCTTTTATTTGTTTACCTGCGAGTACTGCTTTAGTCATTACATCGCCGCGATCTTCGTCGCAATCGCCCGCTACAAATTATTGTTCAATGATTGGCGCGGCTACTTGATTGGATGGCTAGCGCTGGTGTGGATCGCTAATCAGTACATGAGCATCTACAACCGCCTGCGTCTGGATATCAAGAGCGAGCGGCTCGAAGGCGAAATCAAGGAAGAAGTGGCCGCGAAGGCAAAGAAAAATAACCGCAGTCAGTAACCTCTCAACGTCATCCTTCTCTTCTCTGCCTTCTGCTCATCAGTCGAACGCCCTTCACCGTATACAGCG
>JBKPPE010000374.1:0-6065 GCA_046733375.1 Acidobacteriota bacterium
GGCCAACGATGGCCCTCCGATCCTGCTGCTCGGTCATACGGACACCGTGCATCCGCGCGGTTCGGTACAGACCCGGCCGTGGCGCATCGAGGGAAATCGAATTCACGGCCCAGGCATCTTCGACATGAAGTCGAATTGCGCGTTAGCGATCGAGATTTTGCGCGTGCTCGACGCGAGCGAACGAAAACCCACAGCCCCAGTCACGCTGTTACTAACGTGCGACGAAGAGAGTGGCAGTCCCAGTGGCCGGTCGCTGGTTGAAGGCGAAGCCGCAAAGGCGCGGGCGGTTTTGGTGATGGAGCCGTCTGCCGGTGGCGGGCGCGCGAAGACAGGGCGGAAGGGAACGGGCATGTTCACAGTGGAGGTCGAGGGCCGCGCCGCACACGCCGGACTAGATCCGGAAAAGGGCGTGAACGCAGTGTTGGAACTCGCGCGGCAAGTCGTCCGTTTGAGTGAACTCAATGATCCGGCGAACGGCACGAATGTGAGCGTCACGATGTTCAGCGGGGGGACTGCTTCGAACGTTGTGCCCGCGCGCGCGACCGCGGAAGTCGACATGCGATTTACATCGCTTGATTTAGGAATTGCCGTCGAGTCGGACGTTCTTAGCGCCAAGCCGTTTGATTCACGCGCAAGCGTAACTGTGACGGGCGGGATCAATCGACCGCCATTGGAACGGACTGCGAAGGTTGCGGAACTTTACCAGCGCGCACGCGAGATTGGAGCGTTGCTCGATTTTGATCTCGGTGAAGCGAGCGTCGGTGGCGGCTCTGACGGAAATTTTGCAGCGGCGTTGGGCGTGCCGGTGCTCGACGGTTTGGGCATTGAAGGTGATGGCGCACACGCGGATCATGAACACATCGTCGTCGACAACATTGCCACGCGCGGTGCAATGTTGGCCGGGCTCATAGCTTCGCTATAGTTTCAAGTTTCGAGTTTCAGGTTTCAAGTTCGCTAAACAGACTTGAAACTTGAGACTCGAAACTTGAAACTAAATGAAGATCGCCACCTGGAACGTCAACTCAATCGTCGCCCGTCTGCCGCTCGTTACTCGTTGGCTCGAAAAAGAGAAGCCCGACATACTCTGTCTTCAAGAAACGAAATGTTCTGACGATAAATTTCCTCTCCTTGAAATTAAATCCGCCGGTTATGACTGTGTGCTGTTTGGGCAACAGAGCTATAACGGCGTGGCAATTCTGTCAAAGGATGGCTGCGCGCTAGTCCAGCGCGGTTATGCGGAAGACGAGGCGACAAGTCACTCGCGTCTGTTGGCGGCGGACGTTGGCGGAATTCGCGTCGTGAACGTGTACGTTCCCAACGGCCAAGTCGTCGGGTCGGACAAGTATCAGTTCAAACTACAGTGGATGAAACGTTTGAGACAGATGTTCGACGACTGCTACGACACGTCCACTCCGGTGCTGCTGTGCGGTGATTTCAATGTCGCGCCCGAAGAACGGGACGTTCACGATCCGCGTTTGTGGCAAAACCGAATTCTGTTTAGCCCGCGTGAACGCGAAGCGCTTCAGCAGATCAAAGACTGGGGTTTCAGCGATACTTTTCGAATGCACACGGAAGAAGGTGGTTACTATTCCTGGTGGGACTACCGCGCCGGCGCTTTTCGTCGCAATTTAGGCTTGCGCATCGATCACATTTGGGTGTCAGCGCCACTCGCATCCCGCAGCACGCGCACCTGGATTGATAAAGAACCGCGCGGCTGGGAGCGCCCATCGGACCACGCTCCCGTCGTGGCAGAGTTCGCATAAAAACGGCCACAAATGAACACAGATGGCACAGATCAATTCTGATCTGTGTTAATCCGCGTAGATCCGTGGCTTCGCTTCTACTGATTGGTAATCGTCGCGTTCGTTCCGTCGAACTTCTTAATCGTAATGGTGAACGGCTCGTTGTAAGACTTCGCACGGTCCTGCAATACGCTCAACGCCACTTGTTCGCCCAACAGAATCGACCAGTAAGTCGAACTGCGAAAGTGTATACCCGCGTGAATTCCGTGGCCGAATGAGACGTTGTAGGCCAACTTGTTAAGCTCGCCATCTATGTCGAGGTCGTCCCCGTCTGCGCCGGTGTAGGTGTTAAGCGACGTGCCGTCAAAGTTCGGCTCGTACAAGTCCCGGCTCGCCGCAAGCAGCAACGGTCGAAGTTTTTGACTGCCGTTGAAAAAGAATTTAAGCGCCGTGACGCAAGCGCCACCAACGGTTCCGTGGCCGGTCGGATAACACGGATGAGTAGGCGAACCCTCGGGAAAGGCCTGTGGCAAAAGATACGTGCCGTACTTTGCGAATGTGAGCGGCAGCGCGCCCGAGTTCAAAACGTCACTGTGAAGTGCGGCAGCCGCTTGCGGAATTGGCGCGGCGCCCGTTTTTCTCGCGTGCACCAACGCGCCGTATTCTTCCGGACGCATACGCAGGTCTTTGATCCATTTGTGGTACCAGGACGCCTTCAGTGCCCGCGTGGCCATCTCTGCAATCGTCCCGGCGGCATCAGGTCCGCCCAGTGTCCCAAAAGCCTTTTGCGTGAGCGATCCGTTGTAAGGATTGCCGGGGTTGGGAGCGGCACCCAGTCCGGCCAGCAGGAGGAACGCGACGAAGTATCCCTGATACAACACGTCCACACGTGTGTAAGAAGCAAGGTCGCGCCCGTTCCGCAAATATCGCGCAGTTGGATCAAACGCGACCGGCAGTCCTGAATCGCCGCCGTTCTGCACTAACTGATATTCGCTCACCGAAGTCATGTAGTTACTACCACCGCCGCCTACCGGCAGAAATACTTTATGTCGCTGGCTCAGTTCCTGGCTCCCGAAAAAAGTCGGCTGCATCATGAATTGGGAGATGTACGGCCCTTTGACGTTGCCATCGCCGGGCAAGAACTGACCACGGAAAAGATTTTGTCGAGTGACAGGATATGGAAACGATTTGTTTGTTGCGCTACTGAGAAAGGACAGGCTGTTCATGTCGGCCACCGCCTGACCAACCAGCGCGTTCGTTCCATACTCGGTGAAGGGCACATCTGCGAGCAGCGAACCCCAGTAATGCTCGACAGCCTCCGCCGCCGTTTGCGCGCTGGTGACACTTGGCGCGGCTGGAATTACCGTCGCGTGCGAATCCGTGCCTTCTAAATCAAATGCGAGCGCGACCTGCGGCCCGTTCAATTTTGAGTTGGGTCCGCCGCCCGGCGTCCCAACGATGATGCTGGCAAAGTCGGACGCCTTTCCGGTTGCGAACGCGGTTTTTAGACTGGCCATCGCCTGGGCGTTCGGAATCCCAAGATTGTCGTGCAAGAGTCCCTTGCTGTAGCTGCAACTGAAGTCCGTGAATCGCGCGCTATCGCCGTTGTCAGGCTGCGGGCCGATGTTGGCCTTGTTCGCCAACGCCATGTTCTTGCGATAGTTGAAACAGTCATTCGCGCGATCGGCAGTGTTGCTGTTCGCGGTATTGCCGGCGGCGGGCGCGGCTTCCACGGTGGTTTCTTTCTGGCGGAAGATCGGTTCCAGGGGAACGGTTGCTGCGACCGCTGCGATTGTCGCTGCGCCTTTGACGAAGTTACGTCTGGTTAGGGAAGACGTTTCGAGATCTGTCTGAATCGGCTTGATTCGGTTTTGGTGTTTCATGAGGGTTTCCTCCTTGATCAATTCGCTAGGTTAGCAGGCAAAGAAAGGCGAGCAGGGGACGATCCGCACTGAAGGCCGACAGCTTGCCGCGCACTTTCTATCACAACAGTTAGTGAAAAGAAACGCTCAATGTGACAGACTTCCGCGCATGTCGGAGGAAACAAACAGCGGGGTTGCGACTAGTACTGCGAAGAATCTGGTTTGAGGGTAAGTTCCGCGGTCCTTCTGGGCGCGACGTACCATGAACTCGATCGCGTCGGCGCACAGTCAATGTCCCAAACGCCAACTAATCGAAGTTGCATTCGGCAAGCGCTTACCGCGTTGAAAGAGCCAGGTTAACGAATCCCGACAGCAGTATCAGCAAGGTCCAGGCGATCATAACGAACAGAAGGTTTTGCCTGAACGCGTTCATCCAGCCCCAGATGAACGCGTAAAGACCGCAGAGGAGGCCGAGCACGCCGTGCATCCCTTGTCTTTGAACAGTTTTATCAACACGATGACGTAGCAGACCAGAACTACCAGCCCAAGCAGGCCACCCCAAAAATTGATTACCATGAGGATTTCTCCGCCGAGGTTGATGAGAAAGCCGGTTAAGTTTGAATGAACGGTTATGAACAACTCTGCTGACCAGCAAGCTCGCCAGCCAGCGACTCAACCACAGAGAGACGGCCGGTCCTAATTCGAAGTGAGTTCGGCGGTCTTTTCGGTGATGTCCTTTTGGGCCCACTCGTTGTCACGCGCCGCTTCACCGGCTTTGTGACGCTTCGCTTCTTTCATCATCTTCACCAGGTCCATGTGCGTGGAAAAGTAGGGCAGGCTCTTGCCCACAATTTCCTGAGCGGTATTGAAGCCTTTGTCGGTCATGAATCTGGCGAGACCTTCCTGCAGTTCATCGACCATCTTCACCCCTTGCAGCATTACGCCCGTACAAATTTGGACGGTCGAAGCGCCCAGCAGCATGAACTCGATCGCATCACGCGACTGCTCGATGCCGCCGATCCCGCTGATGCTGACTTCCTTAGGCAGACCCAATCCGAGTTGGCTCACCATGCGCAATGCGATTGGCTTAACAGCTTGAGCCGAATAACCGCCGGGCACTGTGTAGCCCTCAACTGTCGGCATCGGCCGCAGCGTGTCGAGATTTACTCCGATGACGGAAAGAATTGTATTGATAGCTGAGATGCCGTCAGCGCCGCCACGAACGGCAGCCAGCGAGGGCTCTTTGATGTTAGTGATATTCGGCGTCATCTTTGCCCACACGGGAATTTTGGAAACTTCTTTGACCCAACTGGTGACTTCTTCGGTTAAGTCGGGATGTTCACCCATTTCCGATCCCATCTTGCGTTCGGTCATTCCGTGCGGACAAGAGAAGTTCAGCTCAAAGGCGTCGACACCCGTGTCCTGAACCATTTTGGTAAGTTCCTGCCAGCGCTCTTTGGTGTATTCCTCCATGATCGAGGCGATGAGCACGTTGTCCGGATACTCTTTCTTCACCTGCCTGAACTCTTCGAGCCACACTTCGATGGGACGATCAGAAATCAGTTCAATGTTTTGAAAGCCAATGACCTCATTGTTTTCGCGCGATCGTAGTTTGCCGTAGCGTGGGACGACGTTTACGACCTTGTTCGATTCCAGACTGACAGTTTTGGCGACGGCGCCGCCCCAGCCGGCGTCATAAGCCTTCGCCAGCACGCGCGCATTGGTTCCCGGCGGGCCGGAACCAAGCAGAAAAGGATTGGGGAATTTGATGCCGTTGACGGTTATTGATAAATCCATGATGACTCCTAGTGAGTGGCACAGACTTTAGTCTGTGATTCGATTCCAGGACTCACAGACTGAAGTCTGTGCCACTAAAGCTCTGCATCCGCTTCGATTTCTATTAGCATTCTCGGATCGATCAGCGCACTTACTTCAACTAATGTTGTCGCCGGCATGACGTCGCGAAAGAACTCGCCGTGCGCTCTGCCGTATTCTTCCCAGCGCGAAATGTCAGTCACAAACATGCGCGTACGGACAACGTGTTCCAGGCCGGCGCCGAGGCGCTGCAGCGCCTGCTCGATATTTCTGATGCATTGCCTGGCTTGTTCATAACCGTCGTCGCCGCCCACGATTTCGCCATTTTCACCGAGTGCGGTTGTGCCACTTACATAAATGCGATTACCGACCTTGACTGCGCGCGAGTAGCCGACGATCGATTCCCATTTCGCGCCGGAAGAGATGCGTTCGCGCTCAGTCATGCGAATAAGTGGCACGGACTTCAATCTGTGAATTTATGCCGGAGTCACAGACTGAAGTCTGTGCCACAACGCCAAGTTAGTCAGCCACCAATTGCGCGTAACTATCCGGCCGTCGATCGCGGAAGAACTGCCAGGTGTTGCGTACTTCGCGAATCATGTCGAGGTCTAAATCTGCGACCACCAGTGCATCCTGATCTCTCGGT
>JBKPPE010000375.1:0-3941 GCA_046733375.1 Acidobacteriota bacterium
AATGTTCACTTCGTCGCCGCCCCCGGGACCATCGAAACCACTCGGGCCATGCTCGGTCTCAAACAGATCGTTTGTACCGGGTTGAAAGTCGATACCTTGCGAGTTGCGACTGCCGTACGCCCAAATCTCTGGCCGCGCCTCCGCGCGCCCAACAAACGGGTTGTCGGGTGGCACGGTGCCGTCATCGTTCAGCCGTAGAATTTTTCCCGCAAGCGAATTCAGTTGTTGCGCCAACTCTCGCTCCGTGGCGTCACCGGTGGTGATGTAAAGCTTGCCATCAGGTCCAAAACGCAGACGGCATCCCGCATGAAACTGCGCGGCGGGAATATTCTCGACGATCACTTTCCGATCGGTCAGGCCCGTCGGCGTTTCGCGGTAACGCACTACGCGTACGCTCTGGCCATTCGCGCTGTACGCGTACGAAAGATAGAGCAAATGATTCGAAGCAAACTGCGGATGCAGCGCGAGGCTCATCAATCCGCTTTCGCCGCGCGGCTCAACATCGGGAACAACGAACAAAGGCTGTGGCTGAAGCTTGCCGTTCTGAAAAACGCGGACGCGACCTGGCCGCTCTGTGAAAATCATGCGCCCATCCGGTGCCCACACGATTGACCACGGCACTTCAAGATTGCCGACGACGGTTTCAACTTTGAATTTGGTTTGTGTCTGTGGCGAGCTCTCTATTTCGCCGGCGCCGCGGCCGGGCGCAGGATGGGTGCAGGTGAGGGCTGTGATTGTGAGGAAGACTAAAAAGATCATTTTCCATTTGTCATTTTCCATTCGTCATTTTCCATTTGATTGTTTCGTCAGTCGCGTTAAAGAAGCCGGCTGAAAACTAATGAAAAATGACAAATGAAAAATGATAAATCGAAAATATTGTTCCAGCTGTAAGCCTACTGCCCACGGCTCACTGCGATATGTAGTCGTGCAGCAGTTTCAACTCGTCAGTTTGCTCACTCACTTCTACCCGCAGCAGGTCGCGCATTGAAAGCATCCCGACCCACTGGTCATCGCCGTCGACCACGGGCAAATGCCGGCTGCCAATCTCGTCCATGCGATCGAGGGCCTGATGCGGCGTCTCATCACAACGAATCACCGCGCGCAGTTCGCTGGTTACTTCGCCGAGTTGCAACGTCGCCGGATCGCGGCGTGGCACGACGACACGATTCATTAAGTCGCGCTCGGAAAAGACTCCGATCAAGCGGCCGTCGTCATCGAGCACGCACACTGCACCGATCCGGCGCTTCGCCATAAACTCAGCCGCCTCCATGACTGTGGCGGTCGCCTTTATGGAATAAGGCTCACGGTCGCGAATGACATCTCTAATCAGCATCGCCGCGCCTCCTCTCGTGATGAATTGTCAGGCTTGCGACGTATTATAGAAGAAATTTCGCCGCGGTGTCTCTAACAAAATGCGAATGAAACGATGCAGATTGTGACTTTGCGAGTGAAGTTGTTCACAAGCGTGGTGCGGCAATTCGAGTTCTGGTCTGTGGAATGTCGCGCGCTGATGCGCGGCGCGACTGGCGTTGATGTTTTCTGCGAATGAGCCGGAGCGCTTGCCGCGTAAGGAGTTGCGGCAAACCGCGCGGCACCAGAGCGCGCATAATTGCATTCGCCACTCGTGGCGGAATCGCGATGCCGCGTTGCGCCACGACGTATTCGCTTTCCCACCAACTGGGCGCGAACTTGCCCTTGAATCGTCGCAGACCTTCGAAATTGTAGACTGCCCTGAAGCGCTTCGATGCGATCTGCAACGCGCGCGCAACAACCCGGTGCTCGGTGGTGATTTCGTTCGACCCATCGCTCGCGAGCGGCGCCGTTCCGAGCGTGGCCAACTCAGCGCCATCTTTTTTCAAAGCCTGCAGCGCTTCGAATATAAGTAAGGTCGCGGTTCCGGGTGGTGCGTCCGGCTGGCGCAAAACATCTTCGAGATACCAGCCCTTTCGTGCGGGGATCGGACTGGCACTGAGAAATCCGACGAGTTTTCCGTTCGCCCGCGCAACGAAATATTTCTTGTGGTCGGCATGCCTGAACGGATCGAGCGCCATTAGCCATGCGAACGACGTTGCGGCGCGCCGCTTACCGAGCCACCGTAGGCAGAGATCGGCCGCTTCCTGCTTGAGATCGTGTTCGATGTGTTCGAGTGACTCGACGATCACACCGGCGCGGCGTGCCTGATTCACCTCGGCGCGCATCTTCTTGGCTGAGTCGCCACGCGGATTCCATCTTTTGAGATCGAAGTACGGCGCGGCGCCGACTTTGACTGCGCTGAAATCTCGCGACCCGATCGAGCGAGCGAATGACGTCGTCGCCGGCACGAAAGCGACCACTCGATTATGTCGCCGGGCGTGCGCTGCAAACTGTCGCGCCAGCGCAGTTTTATCTTCTGCCGCAGCAAGCGGCTCGCCGGCCGCTAGCCACACGCGGCCGAATTCGCTGTAGATGATCGCGCCGTCGATTTCCGGACTCGACCACACCAGAGCGCCGGGCGCGATGCTTACGAGCGAGTGCGCGTTGTAACCGTACTGCGTTTGCAGGCGCAGCAGCTCGCCGGTTGGATCAGGCAACCGGCGGCGACGACGTTCCGCCACCACAAAATGTATTCGCGCCCGGACATAGCGCGCGCCATATCCTGCGCCGCCGCTCGCAGCGAACCACCAGAAATGGCGAATAGGGATGAAAAGGTGGTGCAGAATCTTGTCTCGCCGGAAATAAGCCGCGTCAATAATAAGGTTGTCAGCTACCTGACAAATACTTCTTTGGCACGCTCCGTTAGATGCAGATTTAGCGCGGGGAGAGTCCCGGATTATTCAAACAAGACCGCTTGAGCGCCAGGACGTCGGAAAGTGTGCATTTTCTGAATATTGTCGCTACCCACGCGCTGCTCATTAAAGCCGAGCTTCCTGCAGTAAACCTCGAAGAGTTTTTCCTGCGCGTTCCAGTAATGACCTTTCCCGTGCATACGTTCGTGAAACTTACTCGAGTTGAGTTTGCCGCCGCGCGCGTCGCGAATGCGATGCAAAACGCGATCGGCTTTCATCGGAAGTTTCTCGCGTAGTCGCTGCTCGAAATAAGGGGCGACGCTGCCGGGCAACCGCAGCATGTTTATGAAAGCTTTTGTCGCGCCGCAATCTTTCGCATGCTGCAACAGGCCGGGAATGTCCGTCGAGAGTCCGGGAATTGTCGGCGCGATGCCGATGCCGACTTGAATCTTCGCCTCCGCCAGAACCTTCATTGCTTCGAAGCGCGCATTGGGTGAAGGCGCGAAGGGTTCGACGGCGCGCGCGATGTCGTAATCGGCGAAGGGAATTGAAAAGTAAACCCCGACGGAAGTTTCGCGCGCGAGTGTTTGCAGCACGTCAACGTCACGCCGAATCAGAGCGGACTTAGTGACAATACCGACCGGATTGCGAAACTCTGCGCAGACTTCCAGGCATTGACGCGTCAGTTTGTAGTTCGCTTCAAGCGGAATGTAGGGATCCGACGTGAACGAGAAGACGATCTGTTCGCCTTTCCACGAAGGCTTCATCAATTCTTTTCGCAGCAGCGTTGCCGCGTTAACTTTTACGACGATCTTTCGCTCAAAGTCCGTTCCAGCGCCGAAGTCGAGATACTCATGCGTCGGGCGGCTGAAGCAGTACGTGCACCCATGAATACAGCCGCGATAGCAATTAATCGAGTGGTCGAATGCGACGTCCGGGCTGTCGTTGTGGCTGATGATCGAACGCGTCTCAGTCTCTTCGTAGACTTCAATCTTTACGGCCGGAGGTTCACCGATCCACTCGATTGAATGTGAGAGCCATGGGTTAGGAGGGTTCGCAACGTAGCGCATGCTGTCTTACCGATGAAACGCCATCTTAGCACTGCATTGCAGGTTGGCCAAGGACGAATTGTCAGATAGCGAGCGTGGGCAATCGCCCGACCGTAAGGGAGGGCTC
>JBKPPE010000376.1:0-3558 GCA_046733375.1 Acidobacteriota bacterium
GGAGTCCACCACATGACCAGGTTTCCCAGGGCGTCGAACTTTGCTCCTTGATCGTCGAAGCCGTGCGTCATCTCGTGACCGATGACCGCGCCGATTCATTGCAGAAACCTCCCGAAGCAAGTATGAAATTCTGGTTTAGAGGGAACGACGAAATCTTAAGACCGGGCGTGTATAAAACTCAAATCGTGAGAACCTGTACGACAGGCTGCTAGCCTGTCGCTCACTCCGGGACAGGCTGGCAGCCCGTCCTACGACAAGACTCAGCCCTTAAGCTTCTTGATCTCTTCGATGAGCACCGGGACTGCTTCGAACAGATCGCCGACGATCCCGTAGTCAGCGATGTCGAAGATTGGCGCTTCCGGGTCTTTGTTGATCGCAACAATGGTCTGGGAGTTTTTCATCCCGACCAGATGTTGAATAGCGCCGGAGATGCCGATTGCGACGTAAAGTTTCGGCGCGACCGTCTGTCCCGATGAGCCAATTTGCCGATCGATCGGTAACCACTCTGCGTCACAGATCGGCCGTGAAGCCGCCAGATCACCGCCGAGCGCCTCAGCCAGCTTTTCGGCGAGTGCGAGATTGTCTTTGCTCTTGATGCCGCGGCCCACCGCAACGATAACGTCGGCTTTGCTGAGATCGACCGCCTGCTTTGCTTCCTGGAAAGGCGCTTCCGGCTTCATGCGCACCTCTCCCACTTCGACCGGCATCTGATCAACAGCAGCGCCACTTCCCTTCTGCGCTTGATCCCCCCGAAATGCGCCCGACTGAAAGGTCACGAACGTTGGGGCTTCGCCTTCCGAGACGACATCAGCATCGAGCTTTCCGAGGAAAATACGCCTCGTGAAAACTCGCTTACCGCCTTCGACATTCATGCGAATGCAGTCGCCAATCAGACCTTTTTGAAAACGCGCCGCAACCTTCGGCGCAAAATCACGCGCCTGATAAGTGTGCGACATGATCACGAATTCAGGATTCGTCGCGCGCACCACTTTTTCGAGGGCGTCCGCGTAAGCGTCAGGCGTGTAATCGTTCAGCTTTTCGTTCTCAGCGGAAATGACCTTCTCCAGATCGTACGCGGCGATTTCGTTGGCGAGCGACGGCGACGCCAGTACGACCGCGGAAACCTTCTGGCCGATGTCGCCGGCGAGTTTCTGTGCAGCGGCGATCGCTTCGAGCGACGTTTTGTTCAGCGCGCCTGCCTTGTGTTCGATGTATACGAGAATACTCATCTTAGATGTGGCACAGACTCTAGTCTGTGATTTTCGTGTCGGAGACACAGACTGAAGTCTGTGCCACTAAATCACCCGCGCTTCGCTTCGCAGCTTCTCTGCCAATTCAACCGCGCCCTTCTTTGCATCGCCGTCGCCGAGGAACTGTGTCTGTTTCGATTTCTGCGGCAGGTAGATCTTTTCGATGCGCTGATGCGAGGGCTTACTGACAATCTCGGCGTTCGGGGTGACTTCCTTAATCTCTTTCTTCTTCGCGGCCATGATTCCCTTCAGCGTGGCGTAGCGAATCTGGCTGATGCCGGATTGAATCGTCAGCAACGCCGGCGTCGGCATCGTGTACCACTGATACCAGCCACTTTCGAGTTCGCGCTTCACCCGCAATTGTTCTTCGGTGGCATCAAGCTCGATGACAATTGTCGCGTGTGGTAGACCGAGTATTTCCGCGAGAATCACGCCCGTTTGTGCGTAACCGTAGTCGTCTGACTGCAGGCCAGTCAGGACAAGGTCGGCGTTCTCTTCCCGAATTGCTTCGCTTAAAACCGAGGCGGCAGCAAACGGCGAAAGATGAACGACGTTGTCACCGACGACGTGAATCGCGCGGTCAGCTCCGCGCGCGAGCGCATCTTTGATGACGCTCTTCGCGCGCTGTGGGCCCATCGAAACCACTACGACTTCGCCGCCAACTTTTTCTTTGATTCGCAGAGCTTCTTCGAGGGCGTAACCGTCAGACTCGTTCACTTCGAACGAGAGATCGGCTTCCTCGATCCACGTCGAGTCTTTGTTGATACGCAGGATCGCGTCTTTGTTCGCGACCTGCTTCATTAAGACAAGTATTTTCATTCGAAGAAGTGTGCTTTGGCTTTAGGTCTTTGGTCTTTGGCCTTTGATCTTTGGTCTTTGATGTGTTGCTCAAGTAGCGCTAAACGTCAAAGTCCAAAGTACAAAGATCAAAGACCGTCTTTCTATTCCTCGTATCGCTTGAACAGCAATGCCGCGTTTGTCCCGCCGAAACCGAAACTGTTCGTGAGCGCGTATCGAATCTTAACGTCGCGGGCCTGGTTCGGCGTGTAATCCAGATCACATTCCGGATCAGGTGTTTCGTAATTGATCGTCGGCAGCAACTTGCCGTGATAAATCGAAAGTACCGAAAACACACCCTCAACTCCGCCCGCGGCGCCCAGTAAATGCCCGGTCATCGACTTTGTAGAACTAATTGCGAGCTTGTTGGCGTGTTCGCCGAAAGTCTTTTTGATCGCCATCGTTTCGAACTTGTCGTTGTAGGGCGTTGACGTGCCGTGTGCATTGATGTAGTCGACGTCTTCCGGCTTGGCGCCTGCATCCGCGAGCGTCTTTTGCATTACCCGAACTGCGCCGGAACCTGTCTGGTCGGGCATCGTAATGTGAAATGCATCGCCGGTCATCCCGTAGCCGACCAATTCACAATAGATGCGTGCGCCGCGACGCTTAGCAAACTCCAGCTCTTCAAGAATCATGATTCCGGCGCCTTCGCCGATCACAAATCCATCGCGATTCAAATCGAAAGGTCGCGAAGCGTGCTTCGGATCATCGTTGCGCGTCGAAAGCGCGCGCAGCGCCGCAAAGCCGGCCACGCTCATCGGCGTGATCGCCGATTCTGCGCCACCACAAATCATTGCCTCCGCGTCTCCGCGTTGAATGATTTTGAAGCTGTCGCCGATAGCATGTGCGCCCGCAGAACAAGCCGTGGCGGTTGCTGAGTTCGGCCCCTTGGCATTTTGTCGGATGGAAACCTGGCCCGACGCAAGATTGACGATGGCGGAGGGAATAAAGAACGGTGAGACGCGCCCCGGACCGCCGTTGATAAGCTTTTCGTGCTCTCGCTCGATCGCCCAGAAATCGCCGATGCCGCTGCTGATATAAGTTCCGACGCCTTCGGCAATGTCGTCGGTGATTTTCAGTCCGCTGTCGTTGACGGCTTCCTGTGAAGCAGCCACCGCGTAATGGATGAAGGAGCCCATCTTGCGCGCCTCCTTCTTTTCGATGTAATTCAGCGGATCGAAATCCTTGACTTCACAGGCGAAGCGGACCGGAAACTTTTCGGCGTCAAATTTTTTGATGTAGTCCGCGCCATTTTTTCCTTCGATTAGCGCGGCCCACGTGGTCTCGACCGAATTACCTACAGGCGTAACCAGGCCAAGACCGGTAACAACGACCCGACGATTCACTCAAAGCTCCTTTGGTGACACGTTAACGACGTACGTAACTGCATCAACCGCACGCGTTACTTCTTTTCTTTTTCTTTCTCTTTGTGCTGGTCGATATAGTTGTAGGCGTCGCGGACGCTTTGAAT
>JBKPPE010000377.1:0-4678 GCA_046733375.1 Acidobacteriota bacterium
GAGACGTTGCAGGGCGAGACGGTCTTTCCTCAGATCGATTCCCGTGTCTTGCATGAATTGGTCAGCCATCCAATTCATGATGCTTTCATCAAAATCTTCACCACCGAGAAACGTATTGCCCGAAGTCGAGAGAACTTCGAACACACCCTCGTTCATCTCAAGGATCGAGATGTCAAAAGTACCGCCGCCCAAATCGTAAACCGCGATCTTTTCCGATTCGGATTTACCCAGACCATACGCCAGCGCGGCGGCGGTGGGCTCGTTAATTATTCGCTGCACCTGAAGCCCCGCGATCTTTCCGGCATCCTTCGTCGCCTGGCGCTGCGTGTCATCAAAGTACGCCGGCACAGTTACAATCGCATCTGTGATGGCTTCGCCCAGAAAATCTTCAGCCGCCGCTTTCAAACGTTGCAGTAGAATTCCGGAGAGCTCAGGCGGACTATAAATTTTTCCCTGTACGCGCACGTGAGCATCGCCGTTTGATGAGTTCACGACTTCGAACGGCACAGAGCCGCGCATTCGTTTGGCTTCGGTTGAATCAAATTTCCGTCCGATTAGTCGCTTCACCGCGTAAACCGTGTTCGCGGCATTCGTCACCGCCTGACGCTTGGCGATCTGTCCGACAAGCCGCTCGCCCTTGTCGGTGAAACCAACAACACTGGGCGTCGTGCGGCCGCCTTCCTTGTTAGGCACAATTTGAACTGCGCCACCTTCAAGAACGGCGACGCAGCAATTCGTCGTACCTAGATCAATTCCAATTATTTTTCCCATACCAGGCGCGGCTAGTTGTCAGACTTGGGCGCCGCGACTTTGACCATTGCCGGTCGCAGTAAGCGGTCCCCAATGCGATAACCGCGGGCAAGCTCTTCAACTACAGTATCTGGCTCGTGCTCATCGGAAGGCTCGGTAACGACCGCTTCGTGAATGTGCGGATCGAAACGCTCGCCCACGGCAGCGATAGGCTGGACGCCGAACGATTCAAGCACTTCCGAAAGTTGCTTGCCGATTAGTTGAACGCCGTGAAGGAAGTGACGAAACTCCGCTGACTCGCTGCTCTCGATTGACCGCTCAGCGTCGAGCGCGCGTGACAGGTTGTCCATCACTGGTAGCAGTTTGCGCGCCGCTTCCGCGACGACTCGATTGTAGTTTTCCGTGCGTTCGCGCTCGACGCGCTTGCGATAATTCTCAAAGTCAGCCTGCCGGCGCATCAAGGCATCTTGCGCTTCGGCCAATGCTGTTTGCAGTCGTTTGAGTTCAGCGCGCGAGGCCACCAACTCAGCCGTGAGCGGACCTCCGGCTTCGGCTTCCGCCTGAGCGGCTTCCGTCTGAGCTTTAGCGTCAAGTATCGGCTCGTCTTCCTCGCCACCGTTGCCGGCGAGCGCCTGCTCTTCTTCCAGCGGGTCGCCGTCAAAGTGGATTGGAATGCGATTGGCAGCTTGCGATTTTCGGTCTCCCACAATAAACCTTCACCCAAAAACTATTCTTCTTTGATGGGGTATCGAAGCGGAAACCGCCTCAATGCAGAGAGGCTTCATTCGACAGTGCACGCTCGATAAAGCGTGCAAGATAGTTTACCACAGCCATTGTGCGGCCATACTCGATTCTTGTAGGGCCGACGACGCCGACGGTTCCTGAGACCTGGCCCTCCAACTGGTATGACGCGGTGATCACGGCACACCTTTGCATTGAGGGAACTGCATTTTCGCCACCGATCACAACCTTCACTTCGCGTCGCTCGCCATCCAAACATTCATTGAGGATCTTTACGAGCCGCGTCTTTTCTTCGAGTGTTTGCAACAGCTCGCGCAAGCGCTCGCGATTCGCAAATTCCGGCTGAGTCAGGATATTAAAAGCACCTTCGATGTAGACTTCACCGGCAGCACTTTCATCGTCGTCCAGACTTCGCTCACATAACAGGATCGCATTGCGCAAGAGCCGGTCATAAAGCGCCTTCTCTTCTTTCATTCGCGCTAGAATCTCGCGCCTAATCGAACGCAAACTCTTGCCGTAAAACTCGGCGTTCAAATAACGGGCGATCGCGTCCAGTTCGTCCTGACTGAAGCGCTCGTCCAACCGAATGACTTTGTCCTGCACAATGTTTGACGTAGAAACCAGCGCGACCAGAATGCGATTGTCCGGGAGATTCAAAAAACTGACGTGCTGCAAACTGTTCTCGGCAAGTGATGGCCACACCACGATTCCCACGTTTTGGGATAACTCTGAGAGCACGTGCGATGCTCGCTCCATCAGACGATCTGGCCGCATGGTTACTTCAGCAACGCCGCCAATTTGTTCGATTGCTTTCAAATCCGATTTCGAAAGACGCGTGTCACTTACCACGTTATCGACGTAATACCGGTAGCCTCGGTCAGTCGGAATGCGGCCGGCTGACGTGTGCGGTTGTTCGAGCAGACCGAACTCATCCAACTCGGCCATCACGTTACGAATCGTTGCCGAACTCCACCCGGCGCCGTGTGCAAACTGGTCGGCAACCGCGTGCGAGCCGACGGGTTCTCCGCTGAGCAGATGCTCCTGAATAATCGTCGTCAGCACGGCTTGCCGCCGCGATTCAGGGCTCGGGCGGGACGAGGTTGTTGAGTTCACCGTTCGCTTGTTCATACCGAAAGAGTTGCGCACTCGAGAGAGCTCGACGTCAGTATAGCCAATTCAAAAAAGCGCCGCAAAACCTTCAATCAGTGACGGTTCGGGCGAGTGTGTGCGCCACCTGCTCTCGCTCAAGGATGCGGCTACGATTAACGTAAGCCACTCAAATCAAAAAGCTTAGGCCGACATATTACTTTGCTCTGCGTTTCGTCGTCATGACCAACTCAGGCAACCGTCTGATTTTCCGTGGAATTTTGATGGTTCTGGCGCCTCATTTGACGCTGATTGTGGCCGCCCATAAGATTCGTCCGTCAGGCACCTTGGTTATGCCCCAGAACAATTTGCACCTGCAACGAGTTTTCAGCGACGCATTTCGCCATCTTGATCCAAAGGGCCGGCGGTTCCGTCTTACTGTCGCCGACATCGAGGTGCGATTCTATCCTTACGCGGGGCTGCATCACACGATTCGCGTGCGCTCCGGTCGCGTGTACGTGCGTTTGTCTGACATTTTTGATGCGGCACCGCCCGAGGTAATTCGGGCGCTGGCATTTTTGCTCGTAGCGCGATTGCTCTCGCGCAAAGCGCCCCCCGCTCACGAAAAAATTTATCGGTCTTATGCCTTCAGTCCTCAGGTACTGCGTGCGTCAGACATTGCGCGACAACAGCGCGGTCGCAAAATTATTTCTAGCGCCCGCGGCAAGATTTACGATCTGGATGAGCTCTTCGAGCGGCTGAACCGCCGTCACTTCGATAATCAGCTCAAGAAGCCCGTCCTAACCTGGTCGAAGCGACGGGCCAAACGGATTCTCGGTCATCACGATTCCGCCCACGACACGATTACGATCAGCAAAGCGCTCGATTCGCGCGAGGTGCCGGCGTGGTTCGTCGAGTACATCCTTTACCACGAGATGTTGCACATCAAACATCCGGCAAAGATCATCAACGGCCGTCGCTACTACCACACACCCGCGTTTCGCTCTGAGGAGCAGCGTTTCCCGCGTTATCAGGCATCGCAGGATTGGCTTGATCGAGTAGTCCGCAAGAATCGCGAACTGCGTGCCCGGGCCGCTTAGGCGGCAAAGCGCAAAGAGCGAAGGGCGAAGGGCGAGAGCAGGTTGCCGGAGTTTCGTTTTTGTTCTTTGTTCTTTGCCATTTACACCTTACCCTTTGGCCTTTGCCCTTTGCCCTTTACCCTTTACCCTTATCGCTTTGCGCTTTGCCCTTAGCTCTTTGCGCTTGGCTCTTTCGGGAACTTTATTCTCGCCGCCACGTTTACACATTCAGGTAGGTGGGCTCCTCCTGAAGAGCGAGCGACCAAGGCGGACGCAGTTGACGAGACGTGCTACGCAATGGTTGCTCGCTCTATCTCTTTTAACAGGTGCATGGGCGTCTCGCCCATGAAATCACGCGCAGGATGCGCGTGCCACGTCGCTGGACAATTGTGCGGCGGGCTCGCTAGACTACACGGTTTGCAAACACCAGGCTGTCGTCATCTGTGCGACTGGCATCACCGTTAAGGAGCATCAAATAGTTAGTAATGGCAATTCCAGCAACCCAAATTCGTCGCGGTATGGTGATCGTCTTCGAGGGCCAGCCGTGTAAAGTCGTTGAATTTCGTCACCATACTCCCGGAAACCTGCGCGCGATGATTCAAACCAAGCTGCGCAATATTCGCACGGGCTCGTCATTCGAGCACCGCTTTCGCTCGGCTGACACGATCGAGCGTGCGTCGATGGAGCAGCATGAAATGGAGTACTTATATTCAGACGGCTCGCACCATCACTTCATGAATACCGAGACGTACGACCAGGTGGCGTTGAGCGATGACGATTTGGGCGACGCGGCGCAGTGGCTCTCGCCGGGGCTCAAGATTCAGGCGGAATTCTATGAAGGCGCGCCGATCGGAATTGATCTTCCACCATCCCTGGAATTGACGGTAACGCAAACGGAACCTTCGTTGAAAGGCGCTACGGTTTCGAACGTTAACAAGCCCGCCACCCTGGAAAATGGAGTGATCATCCAGGTGCCACCATTCATCAACGAGGGCGACCGCATCCGCGTCGACCCAGTAGAA
>JBKPPE010000378.1:0-5662 GCA_046733375.1 Acidobacteriota bacterium
ACTTACAACGATGATGCGATGGTTGGGGTGCTCGAGTTGCTGCGCGACATCGCGAAAAAGAAATCGATTTATGCTTTCGTTGACGAAGCTTTGCGGGTGCGCGCGTCAGGGGCAGTCGAACGTGGCATTGAATGTATTTTAAAAACGCAGGTAATCGTCGATGGTAAGCTGACGGTCTGGTGCGCTCAGCACGATGAAGTGACCTTCAAACCGGCGGCCGCGCGAGCGTTTGAGCCAGTTTCGCTGAGTGGACTCGAGAGCGTAGGCATCGTGCGGTTCCTAATGAAGATTGAACATCCGAATCAACGCGTGACCGAGGCTGTTGAATCAGCGGTGGCCTGGTTTGAAAAGACCAAAATCAAAGGCTTTCGTTGGCAGGAAACGGCCACGGGTAACGGCTTTGATCGCGAGCTGATCCGTGCCGCGAACAGCGGGCCGCTGTGGGCGCGCTTCTACGAAATCGGAACGAACCGGCCAATTTTCGCCGGCCGCGACAGCATCATTCATTACGATGTTTCCCAAATCGAAGCGGAGCGAAGGAATGGTTATCGTTGGTACACTGACGAGCCGGAAAAGCTTTTGAAAGTTGACTACCCTGCGTGGCGTGGTAAGTCGCAAAGTTAGTATGGCATTTTCGAAGGAACAGCGGTCTTATGAACAATCGTCGTGACTTCATTCGAGAACTCTTGATTGGCGGAGGTGCGCTGCTGCTCGCGCCGCGCATACTCTCAGGTAATTCAATCACTGGCGCGTCGCCCGAAACGTCAACCGCAGACGCGTGGGCACAGGTGCCGCAGATTCTCGCTCGGATTAAGGCGCCTGGGTTTCCGCAGCGTGATTTTGTGATTACGCGCTACGGCGCCGTGGGCGACGGCGAAACGGATTGCACCGAAGCAATCCGGAAAGCGATCACGGCGTGCAATCGTGCCGGCGGCGGACGCGTCGTCGTTCCCTCTGGCGTCTTTCATACTGGCGCCATTCATCTGAAAAGTAACGTCAATCTGCATGTTACCAAAGACGCCACGATAAAATTCAACCGCGATCCGAGAAAATATCTCCCGCTGGTGTTCAGCCGTTGGGAGGGCATGGAGCTGATGAATTACTCGCCATTCATCTATGCCTTCGAGCAAACAAACATCGCGATCACCGGCAGCGGCATCATCGACGGCAACGCCAGTTGCGAATACTGGTGGCCGTGGAAAGGGCGCACCGGCTGTGGCTGGAAACAGGGCGATGCCAATCAGCTTCCGGCGCGAAACAAACTTTATGAATATGTAGCGAAGGGCACGCCCGTTAATGAGCGCGTCTTTGGTGAAGGCAGTTATCTTCGCCCGTCCTTCATTCAGCCCTACCGCAGCCGCAACGTTTTGATCGAAGGCGTCACGCTGCGGCACTCGCCCATGTGGCAAGTCCATCCAGTGCTCTGCACCAACGTGATCGTCCGCAACGTGAACATTCAGCGCGAAGCCGGCGCCACTTCTCAAACAGGGCCGAACGCCGACGGCTGCGATCCTGAATCGTGCAAGGATGTGTTGATTGAAGGTTGTACGTTCAGTACTGGTGACGATTGCATCGCCATCAAAGCCGGCCGCAACAACGATGGACGTCGCGTCAACGTGCCATCGGAAAATATCATCATTCGCAATTGTCACATGCGCGACGGCCACGGCGGCATCACCGTCGGCAGTGAAATCTCGGGCGGTGTGCGCACTGTTTTTGCTTATGATTGCCGGCTCGACAGTCCGAATCTTGACATCGCCATTCGCTTCAAGAACAACGCGTTGCGCGGCGGCAATCTCGAAAACTTTTATTTTAGAAACATCGAAGTCGGCGAAGTTGCGGACGCCGCGATCACGATCGACTTCAATTACGAAGAAGGCAAGAACGGTCCTTTCACACCCGTCGTGCGAAACGTTCACGTCAATGGCTTGCGCAGTTCCAAGAGCCAACGCGCGCTCGATCTGCAAGGCTTGGACAAGGCGCCGATTTACAGCGTGAGCCTGGCAAACTGCACATTTCAAAACGTGGCGAAGGAAAACATCGTCAAGAACGTGCAGGGCCTGACTATGCGCAACGTCGTTATCAACGGCAAGTCCGTTGAAAGTGCAACGGAAACTGCCGAAGTCCCAATTCAGGTGACAGTCAATCAAAACCGGCTTAACATTCCATCGATCGCGTAACTCCGATGACCGATTCCAGTTCCTCAATTTTCAAAACTGTAGACCCCGAGCGGCGCAGCTCAACTTCTGAAGAATTAGTCACGCAACTACGCGAAATGATTCACCGCGGCGAGTTGCGCCCAGGCGATCGTCTCCCGCCCGAGCGCGACCTTGCCAAGTTACTCGGCGTGAGTCGTCCGACACTGCGCGCGGCCATTCGATCGCTAGCCGCCGTCGGCGTACTGCAATCGAAACAGGGCGCGGGAACGTTCGTTGTCGAATCCGACGGTCCACCGGCGCTGGACAGCGCACCTTTGCGGATGATGGCATCGCTGCACGGGTTTACCACCAGCGAAATGTTCGAAGCGCGACGATCGTTGGAAATGGCGATTGCGGCCCTCGCTGCCGAGCGCGCTACCGGCGAACAGATGGCGAGCATGGCTGAAGAAATTGCCGGCATGTTCGCATCGCTGGACGATCCGGAGCAGTTTCTGGCCCACGACATGCGCTTTCATCAGATGGTTGCGGCGTCATCAGGCAATCGCATCATGACTGCGTTGATGAATATGGTCGCGACCGTGCTGTTCGATGTGCGACGTAAGACCGTCAATCGCGCGCGGGACTTGAAAGAATCCGCAGAGATGCACCGGCAAATTTATCGGGCCATTCGCGATCGCAATTACGACGCGGCCCGAAATGCCATGCGAGATCACCTGATGCTGGCGCAACGCGCCCAGGAGTCCGAAGAAGCAGAGCGCGCCGGAGAAGAAGCGGCTTAGCGTCTGACTAAAGCCAACTCAGTACCCTCTCAGGTAAGGAAGGGTGGCTTGCCCCCGCAAGGTTTTGCTAATGGACAGCGGGGGTAAACCACCCTTCCCTACTGAGAGGTATTTGCAGTTGGGCTCACTCTTTCGTGGCCGCCGCACGCGCGGCTCTTACCGCCTCGACGTACGCGCGTGCTGCTTTGGTGACCGTTTCCGGGTGGCCCCCGCGAATCGCTTTTACATCAACGAGATCGGCACCCACTCCAACGGCCGCGGCGCCGGCGTGAATGAAAGTCGCCGCCGTGGAGAGTGTCACGCCGCCAGTCGGCACGAGTTCGATCTGAGGTAGCGGCGCCTTCAAAGACTTGATGTAACTCGCGCCGCCCATCGCGCCGCAAGGAAACACCTTGACGAAATCAGCGCCGGCATTCCACGCCGTAACGATTTCAGTTGGTGTCAGCGCGCCCGGCATAACCGCCACGTCGTGCGCGCGACAAAACGCGATCGTCTCCAGGTTCAGCGCCGGGCTAACGATGAATTTAGCGCCTGCGGCCACGCACTCACTGGCAGCTTGCGGATCGAGTACGGTGCCCGCACCGATGATTGCCTCGTCGCCGAACTGTTTCGTCAGCGTTTCAATCACCTGCACCGCGCATGGAACTGTCATGGTGATTTCGAGCAGCGAAACTCCGCCGGCACGAATTGCGTCCACGACGCGAATGGCTTCGTCAGCGGAAGACGCACGAACGACCGGGATAACACCGATGTCACGAATTCGTTGAACGATTTCGGATTTGGTCATGCTATGGAATGGAGCAAACAGTGGCGCGACAGGCTTTGTGTTTCTTTGCGACTTAGCGCCTTGGCGTGAATTCTGTCTCACGCTAAGTCGCAAAGACGCAAAGGGACGCAAAGAAATCCATTGTTACCGCGCCACTCTGGCCCCGCCGCCTTTCATGACACGTTCAACTTCCGCGAGGGTGGCCATCGTGGTGTCGCCCGGAGTTGTCATCGCTAATGCTCCGTGTGCCGCGCCGCACTCAACCGCGTATTGCGGTCCCTTCCCCGCAAGGAATCCATAGATCAAACCAGACGCGAATGAGTCGCCGCCACCAACGCGGTCGAAAATTTCAAGATTCTCGCGCGCCGCTGCCTGATACAGTCCGCCTTCCCAATAGCAAACGGCTCTCCAGTCATTAATGGTTGCGGTCTTCGCGTTTCGCAACGTCGTGGCGACGCATTTGAAATTGGGAAACTCTTTGATGGCGCCTTCGATCATGCGGTGGAAGCCTTGTACGTCGAGTTTTGAGAGGTGTTCATCGACGCCTTCGACTTCGAACCCGAGACAAGCCGTAAAGTCTTCTTCATTGCCGAGCATGACATCGACCAGGGGAGCGAGTTCTCGATTGACTTGTTGCGCGCGCTCGCGGCCGCCGATCGATTTCCACAGCGAGGCGCGATAATTCAAATCGTAAGACACGATTGTGCCGTGACGTTTAGCCGCCTCCATCGCTTCGCGCGCGACTGCCGGTGTGGTTTCTGACAGCGCGCAAAAGATTCCGCCCGTGTGAAACCAGCGCGCGCCTTCTTCACCAAAGATCTTTTCCCAATTAATGTCGCCTGGGTTGAGTTGTGAGATAGCCGTGTGGCCGCGATCCGAGCAGCCCAACGCGGCGCGTACGCCGAAACCTCTTTCGGTGAAGTTCAATCCGTTACGCACCGTTCGTCCCACGCCGTCAAACTTCACCCAACGCACGTGTGATTGATTCACACCACCTTGATAGATCAAATCCTGGACGAGCCGGCCCACCGAATTGTCTGCCAGCGCCGTCACAATCGCCGCGTCCAAACCGAAACAGCGCCTGAGCCCACGAGCGACGTTGTATTCGCCGCCGCCTTCCCACACCTGAAACCGGCGTGCGGTGTGAATGCGACCATCGCCCGGATCGAGCCGCAGCATCACTTCGCCCAGCGACACAAGGTCCCAACGACAATTTTCTTTCGGCTTGATTTGCAAAGGCATCGGACGCGAAGACTCTATCACGTTCCGGTACGGACCGGCCTTAGTCTCAGCATGCGCGGACGAGGTCCTGATTATTGATTGACGCCACTGGCGAGAAAGCCGCCATCAACCACGAGGACTTCACCAGTTATGAAACTCGCGGCGTCCGAAGCGAGAAAAACTGCCGCACCCGCGAGTTCGTTAACATTTCCAAACCGCTTCATCGGCGTGCGCATCTTAAACTCATTCCCGCGCGGAGTATCGTGTAGCAGGTGACGATTTAGATCCGTCTCAAAAACTCCCGGCGCGATCGCATTCACGTTCACGCCGCGCGACGACCATTCAAGCGCCAGCGACTTTGTCAGCGAAGCGACGGCGGCCTTGCTCGCGGAATATGCGGCCACTTCCAACAACGCGACGAAGGTTGAGAGAGAGGCAATATTGATGATTCTTCCGTATTCGCGCTCTAACATGAGCCGGCCGAACACCTGACACGCGCGCAAAGTACCGGTAAGATTTGTCTCAATAATCGCGTCCCAATCCTCGTCGGGAAAATCAATTGTCGGGGCACGTTTCGTTCGACCCGCGCAATTGACCAGAATGTCTACTTTGCCAAACGCCTTGACGCTCTCATGCAAAACACTTTCCAGCGAGCCGCGATCTGAGACATCAGAAGACACTCGTAAGCTGCGCCGGCCGCGCTCTTCAATTTCATTCGCGGTCGCATTGACTTGTTC
>JBKPPE010000379.1:0-4844 GCA_046733375.1 Acidobacteriota bacterium
CGGTGGCGCTGCCAACGTGTTGGCGAACCTGCTGAGCCTGGGAGCCGACGGCTGTGTCGTGGGACTTATTGGCCAGGATTACGCCGCCGACCGCATTCGTCTTTCGCTCAAAGAGAAGAGCGCCACCCAACGCGACGAATGTTTGATTGCCGCTGAAGGCCGGCCGACAACGATCAAGACGCGCATCATAGCTCATCACCAGATGGTCGTACGCGCCGATCGCGAAAACCGCACGCCGGTAAATGGCGAAATCGAGCAGCGCCTCATTTCGGTGGCGCTCGAGGCGCTCGCCAACGCGCACGCTTTGGTCGTTTCCGATTATGACAAGGGTGTAATTACGCGGCGCATACTCGAATCAGTTTTGCCGGAGGCATATCAGCGAATGCCGGTTTTGATCGATCCGAAACTTCGAAATTTCGATTGGTATCGACCGGCAACTCTGGTTACCCCGAATCATCACGAAGCCTTTCGCGTAACCGGCGTAGAAGATTCTTCAGAGGCGCCGTTACCAACAGCGGCTTCCCGGATTCGTGAAATCCTGTCGTGCGATGCAGTGCTCATTACCCGCGGGGATCGCGGCATGGTGCTCTTTGAGCGCGACAATCCGCCGGTGGAAGTCAAAACCGCCGCGCGCGAAGTCTTTGACGTTACCGGCGCGGGGGACACGGTGATTGCGACATTGGCTTTGGCGCTCGCGGCCGGAGCTTCGATGACCGAAGCCGCTTTGCTGGCAAATCAGGCGGCGGGAATCGTAGTCGGTAAACTCGGCACCGCTACGGCAACCAAAGACGAAGTTTTAGACTCCATTGAGTGACATGGCCAAACGAACTGCACTTCTTCTGCTCTTAACTGTTCTGCTCGCGCCGTCGGTGCGCTTGATTTCTGCGCAGGGTACGCAGCGGCCGCGCACGACTACCACCGCGGCGACTAATTCGAGTGTGCCGACGCGATCTGCCGCCGATGCACCGCGGTCGTTGGATGAATTAAAGTCGCGGATCGAACAGATCGTGCGACAGCCCGCACTCGACCCCGGTTTCTTCGCCGTCAAGATTGTATCGCTCGACAGCGGCGCCGTGATTTTCGAACAGGATGCGAACAAGTTCGTGCGGCCGGCGTCGAACATGAAGCTTTACACAGTGGCGACCGCGTTTGATCGGCTGACACCAGACTTTCACTTCATCACTTCGGTTTACGCGAAAGAGAAACCGGAAGATGGAAAGGTGAAGGGTGATCTCATCATCTACGGTCGGGGCGATCCTTCACTGGCGGCCCGCTTCAACGACGGAGATTACTTCAAAGGTATCAACAACCTGGCTGATCGAATTGTCGCCGCCGGTGTGAAGCGGGTGAAAGGCGATCTCGTCGGTGACGAAAGCTATTTCAACGGCGCACCGCTCGGGAGCGGTTGGGAATGGGAGGACCTCACGTGGTCGTATGGCGCTCCGGTGAGTGCGCTATCAATTAACGATAATGCGCTCGACCTAAACGTGAAACCCGGCGACAAGACCGGCGCGGCCGTTGTGGTCACGACCGGCCCGCCGTCCGCTTCGTTTATCACGATTCTCAATCATGCGACGACTTCGGAGCGCGGTTCGCGCGGCAATTTGCGAATTTATCGCGGCCTCGGCGCGAACACCATCGAGCTTTCCGGCAGTTTGCCACTCGGTGATGCAGGTTTCGTGGGCGGAATCGCGATTCCCGATCCTGCTTTGGCCTTCGTTTCGATGTTGCGCGAGGCGTTAATTAAGCGCGGCGTGAAGATTGATGGGCGAGTGCGCACCGTGACTTCTCGATCGGGTGATAGCGTGATGCCGCGGACTGCGGCAGGATTTGGGACGGGGTCGATGGCCCAATTTCCAATTGAGATCGCCAGCCTGCAGTCACCGCCGTTCTCGGTGATCGCCACGCACACTCTGAAGCCGAGCCAGAACCAGTACACTGAACTGATCCTGAGAACCCTCGGCCGCAATCCGCAGGTTTTGGACAACGCCGGCGAAACAAGACCTTTGTCCGGCGACAGCCGTGGCGCGCGAGATGATGAAGACACCGGCCTCCAAGCGGTCAGAGATTTTTTGCGACAGGCTGGTATCGGGGATAACGACGTGGCGCTTAACGACGGCTCAGGTTTATCGCGCAACGATCTGATTTCGGCGAACACGACGGTGCAGCTACTGACTTTTATGTCGAAGCACAAGTATTTCGCGCAGTTTCGCGATGCTTTGCCGATTGCCGGCGTCGATGGCACTTTGCGCACGCGCATGCGCGGCACGCCCGCTGAAGGAAACGTGCGCGCGAAGACCGGATCGCTCAGTTCAGTCGCGTCTTTGTCTGGTTACGTGACCACGGCCGGCGGCGAGCATCTCGTCTTCTCAATGATGCTCAACAATTATCCTGACGCTGCTGCTGTCCGCCGCGACTCGATCGATGCGATTGCGGTGTTGCTGGCGTCGTTTTCTGGAAAGACGCAATGACGCGGTGGCACAGACTTCAGTCTGTGGAAGCATTGGTCGGTGGCACAGACTTCAGTCTGTGGAAGCATTGGTCGCGTTAACACAGACTAAAGTCTGTGCCACGAAAGGAGGTCCCCAATGTCGGTTGAAAACGTTATCGGAAGTTGGCGCGAAGTTCGTGCCGGTTTGATCGACGAAGCGTCTCAAATTCCGGACGACAAGTTTTCGTTTCGCGCCGCGGACGGAATGCGATCCGTGGCCGAGCTGCTTCAGCACCTCGTCGAGTCGCAGAAGTTTTTGGTCGGCGAGGCCTGCCGGCCGGACACAAACCTGATGCGCAAATCGTTTTCGGAAAGCATCAAGGACTATGCACCAAGTGTCCGCGACGCGACCGATAAACTTGCCATTGTTAAACTACTGGAAACGTCGATGGAAGAATGCGAAACCCAGTTGCGCGAGCATGCAGACGAGATGAAGAACACGATGAAGCGGTTCGACGGCAAAGAAATGACGAAGATCGCGTTCATTTCATTTGCTATCGCACACGAGATGTATCATCGCGGCCAGCTCACGGTATATGAACGACTGTTGGGAATTGAACCGATGTTGACGCAAAGATTCCGGAAAGCCTTCGGCGAATCACCTCCGTGAGAGAAAAGGACTGAGGAGTGAGGACTGAGATTTGAGAACTGAGAATCCGCTCAGTCCTCAGTCCTCATTACTCAGTCCTTAAAATGCGCTTCACAAAATTTCAGGGCTTTGGCAACGACTACCTCGTTTTCGAAGCGGAACAGCTTGCTAGTGTGAGCGATCTCGGCGATTTCGCCCGACGCATTTGCAATCGCCACTACGGTGCGGGCGCCGACGGCATCGCCGTCGCGCAAAGCGCGTCCGACGCCAATTCAGATTTCCGCGTTCGCATATTCAATCCTGACGGCAGTGAAGCCGGGATGTCGGGCAATGGCACACGCTGCGCCGCGGCATATCTTTTCTTCCACGGTCTCTGGAAACAAGATGAACTACGGTTGAACACGCGCAATGGCGTGAAACGTTATCATCTGCTCAGTCGCGAAAACGGATCGTTTCGGTTTCGATCTGAACTGGGCCAGCCGCGTTTCGATCCCGCTTCGATTCCAATGACAACAAACGAGTCGCTCGACCAAGTCATGAACTTTCCGTTGGTCGTTGACAACCAAACGCTGCAAGTGACGGCATTGCAAATGGGCAATCCCAACTGCTGCATCTTTGTCGATAATTTCGATGATCTGGATTGGCGGAGGCTCGGCCCACTGATCGAAAACCATGCGCAGTTTCCCGAGCGGACGAATGTTATTTTTATTCGAGTTCGCGACCGCGCGAACATCGAAGAACGCATTTGGGAACGTGGCGTCGGCGAAACTGAGAGCTCCGGCACTTGTTCCTGTGCGGCCGTGGTTGCGTCGATAATCAACGGAAAAACGGATCGAATCGTAGACGTGCACGCGCCAGGTGGCATCATACCGATTGAATGGCGCGACGACGACGAGGTCGTACTGACGGGTCGCGCTGAAGTGGTTTACAACGGGGAGTGGTTGATTAACTGATGGAACTAACAATTCAGAAAAGTTCCTATGGCGGTCGCATCATAAAGTCGCACGAGGTTGCGGGATTGCGCTTGGTTGATGGCATCTATTCCGCGAATACAAAGGTTCCCAACCACTCGCATCAATATGCAATCTTTTGCGTGGCGCTTACCGGCGTTTGCAGTGAAGTCTTTGCCGGTAAGGTCCGCCAATACGAAGCTTCAACCCTAGAATTTCTTCCCCCTGAGCAATGTCATTCGCTGAACTTTCCCTTCGCCGATACGCGGTCTTTCAGCATTGAAATTTCCACTTATTGGCTGGATCGAGCCCGTGACTCCTCGTTAAGGTTGGACAACTCGGTGCATTGTCACGGTGGGTTGCTCAACGGCCTCATGATGAAGATATATAGCGAGTTCCGTAACTCTGACAGTGCGTCGAGTCTGGCGATTCAAGGGCTGGCATTGGAGATGTTGGCAGCGGTTTCGCGTGAATCGAGCATGCGGGTCCGGCAGCCGCAGCGCTGGCTCACCGAGGCCGTGGAATTTCTTCGAGAGAGTTTTACGGAGCGCTTGACCATTACCGAAGTTGCTACTGTAGCCGGCGTTCACCCGGTTTATCTTGCCCGCGAGTTTCGCCGCTTCCACGGTTGCACCATCGGAGAATACATTCGCCGGCTTCGCGTCGAACGGGCATGTCGCCAGTTGAGTTCGTCGGGCGAATCTCTGGCTGCGATTGCTGCCAGCGCCGGATTTTCGGACCAAAGCCACTTCTGTAGAACTTTCAAACGGTTCGTAGGCATGACGCCGGCGCAATACCGCACACACTTCAAAAT
>JBKPPE010000380.1:0-4086 GCA_046733375.1 Acidobacteriota bacterium
TCCAGAAACTTCGCGCTTCGCAGCAAGGACCTAGCCAGGTGCTTGAGGAAATCAAAGCGCGGTTTGACGCCGTTCCCGGTCTTTACCTGAAGAGCGTCGAACAAAAAGAAGCTGAACTAACAATTAAGGGCGAGTCACCCAACGAAGCCGCGGTCACGCGCTTTGGTCAGAGCATGGAGTTCTCGTCCGGTTTGTTCACCAATCTGAATATCGAAACGGCGCGAGAAGTTCCTAAGGCCAGCGCGACTGTAGCCGCAGCCGCGGCTAATTCGAACATACCGCCCACGGAAGTCGTGACGTTCACGATCAAGTGCAATTACGCACGTCCGAACAATCAACAGAATCCGGCGCCCACAAATCAGGTCGCCAAGAAATAGACCCGATCGCAACTTATCTTCGCCAAGGAAACGAATATGAAAATCGGAAGTCTCAACAACATTCCCTGGTACGTACGCCTGGTGGTCTTCGTCGCGGTCGCGTTGGGCATCTACGCCGGCTTTTGGTATTTCGTCACGCGCGGCACCCGCAAAGATACCAAGGAACTGACTGAAAAAATTGAGGTCTTGAAGAAGGCCAACATGGAAGCCCAGGCCGCATCGCAGCGCCTTAACGAGTTCCGCACTGCTTACAAAAACAAGCAGGAAGAACTGGACGAGCTGCGTGCACTACTGCCCGAGCAGCGCGAGCTGACGAATGTCCTCCAGGGCATTCAAGATCGCGCGCGCGTGACCAGCCTGCAACTTCGGAAGTTCACGCCGAAAGATGATGTGCAGCAGGATTTCTACAGCGGCAAGAAGATCGATGTCGCGGTGCAGAGCACATTCTCCGGACTGCGCGCCTTCTTCGATCAGATGGCCAAGTATCAGCGGATCGTTTCGATCACAAACTTTGAAGTCAAGCAGTTGGACAAGCAGCTCGCCAATAAGACTTTGGAAGCGCGCTTCGATTTGACCGCTTACTACGTATCGAGCGAGAAGCTTCAGAAGCAGGCCACGTCTCCACCGCCTGCCGGCACACAACCCGAGCCGCCCGCACAAAGCAAGTAGCCTCGATCTTGATCAGGAAAAACTGAAATGAAATACGAACGCACAATTCGATTGAGTTTGATCGCGACGGTGGCCCTGACGATTGGCGGATCTGTTGTCGCTCAGACACAGAACACGACGACGAAACCGTCTATGCCGGCGAAGAAAGGTGGCCGCGATCCTTTTAAGAAATATGAACCGCCGCTGAGGTTGGCCAAGTCAACCACCGCCTTGGGTGCTCCGACGATTGAGGTCCGCATCGAGCGGTATCGCGCGCAAAAGGCGGCAGCGGCAGCGGCACATGTGCCGCCGCCAAAGCCGACCACTGCTCTCCTGCTAAATGAAATGCAGGTCACCGGCATCTTTCGCACGCCGCGCGGTTGGGCCGCGATGGTGGAAGCGACGCCGATCAAACTTTCATACGTCGTCTATCCCGGTGAGACGTTCTTTGACGGCCAACTCGTCGCCATCGAAGAGAACCGCCTGGTCTTTCGTCGCGACGTCGTTTGGGCCGACGGCCGTCGCGAGAAGACCGTCGAGATTAAACCGCTGCGCAAGCCACGCCCCACAGAAGATATGGCTGCGAGAGCGCCTGCCACCACTCCGGCGCCCGAAGCTGCAAAGCCCGGCACGCCTGAAAAGCAATAACAGTTTTGTCGGCGTCATCTGCTTTTGATGGCTGCCGTTGACCCGTCGAACACGCAAGCCATTCCGGCCAATGCTTCGACTTTGACAACCGATGACTGAACTGCCGCTTAAGTGCGGCGCGTTTCGGATTCGCTGTTAGGCATCTCCGAACGGGCGCGTGGCGGACGGCAGTCAAAATCCCTGAGGAGGGAATAATGCCTAAGCAGTCCATGAAAATCCTTGTCGCCAAAACATGCGCGTTCGCGTGCATCCTCGGATTGTCGGCCAACACCTTCGTTGTTGCCGCCAAGTCGATCGCCGTAGAGCGAAATGAATCCGTCAGCGTGGCTCCGGCCACGTCGACCGCTGAGCCGAGTCCCGAGCCGTCGCCGCTTCCGGTGCGGCCCGGGGTTTCGCCAGCCGCTCAGAACCAGATGCAGCAGTCCGATCAGGGACGTCGCTATGGTTCGGCGGGATTCGTGGGTGAACCGATCAATCTCAATGTCGTCAACGCCGACATCCGCGACATCCTGAACTACATCACTGAGCAGTATGGCATCAACTTTGTCATCGACAGCTCAGTGGCGGCCGTGCCTGTTACGGACAACGACCAGGACGTGCCGTGGAATTTCGCGCTAGAAGCTTTGCTGCGCGCGAACAGACTCGGTGTCGAAGTGAATGGCAACATTCTGCGCGTGGCGACGGCTGACACATTGGCGAAGGAAGCGGAAGTGCAGAAGGTGATCAGCGATGCGCGTCTCGACAACTCGCCGCTGGTGACCGAGTTTGTGCGCCTAAACTACGCGCGCGCTTCGGGCACATTGGCGCAAGCAGCCGGATCAACTGGCGCGTTCGCTGGTGGCGCTACGAACCTAAGCTACAGCGGCGGCGCCGGTGGTGATGCGACTGGTGGCAGTGGCGATCAGGGCGTACTTCCGATTATCAAGCGTCGCTTGTCGCGTCGCGGCTCAGTCGAAGTCGATGGCCGCAGCAATACGCTGATCATCACCGACGTCAAAGAGAACATCGAAGCGGTTCGTCAGTTGGTGGCGATTCTCGATCAGCCTGAACCGCAGGTCGAGATCGAAACGCGCATCGTGATTGCTCAGCACAATTTCAGCCGCGATCTTGGCAGCCAGCTTTCAATGTCAGTCTTTAGTCCCGGATCGCAGGCGCTCGGCTCTCTGAGCTCGATTCCGCAGCCGAGTCTCGGTGGCGGTAATCAGAACAACCAAAACAGCATTGCCACTCGTTCACAAGATCCCCTTCGCGACGCCACGTCCAGACTCTTGGGTCCGTATCAGCCAAACGGCAACCTTGGAGCGGCAAATCCAAACACCGTTATCGGATTAACTACAGGTATTTTTGGCACGGCGCAAATTGGTCTCATGATTAGCGCGGCTGAAACGCGCGGCGAAGCAAAGACTGTCGCAACGCCACGTGTCACTGCGTTGAACAATCGTCCGGCGCAGATCGAAAGCGGTACGCAGATTCCGGTGCAGACGACGCAGGCCGCCGGAGGCACCGCCGTCGTGACGACAACGTTCGTCTCAGTGCCATTGCGCCTTTCGATCACTCCGCAGATTACTGATGCCGGCACCGTCGTGCTGCGCGTCACGATCGAAAACAATACCGTAAACACTGGGATCGCGGTTGGTGGTGTTCCCGGCATCGACACGCAGCGCATGCAGTCTGAAGTGCTGGTGCCAGATGGCGGTACGACTGTGATGGGCGGCGTCCTGGCGGACGTCGACAGCACGTCGCGGCAACGCACGCCGGGCGCGGCGAGCATTCCGATTCTGGGAAACTTGTTCAAGCGTAAATTCGTGAACAAGAGTTCCACGGAAATCCTGTTCTTCATTACGCCGCATATTTACCGGCCTGACTATTTCGGCAAACCGGTTTCGACGACACCGAGCCAGGGACCGCGCACGACGACTGTCCCGCAGCCTGTGCCGCTCGGAAATCCGCAGACCAATACTCCGACCCCCACAGAGTTGCAGAACCCGCAGCCGAACGCGCAGCCGAACTCGACACCAAACACAAATCCCAGTGTGATCGGCGCTCCGGGAGCAAACAATCCGTCGCCCGATAACACCGCTCGACCTAACGCGTTGGGTGGCCGTCGCCCGGAACAGTAAGACTTTTCTACTCCCACAACTTTACAGCTTCGAAAGCTGTGCTAGCCGGTGGTCGAAGCGAAAGCATAGACCACCGGACGTTTTTTTGAGATAACTTGTATTTGCTTCGCTTACCCCGACAAAAATAATGTTCAAAGAAGCTCTCCAAAACATCGTGGAAAAAACCGACGGCAGCCTCGGTGCGCTGATCATGGGCTCGGACGGATTGTCGGTCGAACGGTTCTTCACCGAAGAAGGCAGCGCCGCGAACCTTGATGTGGCCGCCGCTGAGTTCACTTCGCTCGTCCGTAGCG